>CADCQH010000123.1 GCA_902803605.1 uncultured Bacteroidales bacterium
AAGGAGAACACCAAGGTGGGAACCCACAGTTTCTATGCAATCCCACAGCCAAACGGCACGCTCGATTTCGACGAAGTGTGCGAAGAGACTGCCGAAATGCGTAAGCGTTTAGTTCCTCTCTCCCAAGGTGAAGGGAAAACCCACATAGACATCTCAGAATTGGAATTACTGGATGAAAATTCAGTATTTGAACCTCTTCAACCTGTAAAGTAATAGAGAAATGAAAAAGACATTATTCACTCTCATCCTGCTCGCCTTTGTGCAGCAGGGATGGGCACAGACAATGGGGCAATATACAGAACGCCTCGACAGCATCGTTGTACGTCACAAGGAGAATCCCCAAAGCGACGAGAAGCAATCTTTCTTCTATAATGATCAGGGAAGGATTCGACAGATTAATTATTATGCCAATTGGGACAATACAGGCTGGGTGCTGACCAATAAAAGGGAATATTACCAGAATGCTGCAGGAAAGGACACGCTGCTGCTCATTTATAATCTCTCTAAAGATGTATGGAAACTAACCGCGCGTCAGCGTTTTCTTTATGACGACAAAGGTTTATTGACCAGCGAATACTGGTATAATGAAGACGGTGGAATTTTCCAGAATGAATACTCCTATGATGAGGAAGGGCGGATGACCCATTCAGCGTACTACAGCGGAAGGAATGGTGAGAGGAAACTTAGGAGTGCCTTTCGCTACACGTATGATTCCCGAGGCCACTTGATTACCATCAGTGGTGGAGCGCATCCCGACGAGCAGAACAAATCCGTCTTGCGGTATGACTCTCAAGGTCGTCTTGTTGCTCGCTACGATTCCACCAATAATGGCACCAGGGAGTTCAGGGAATGGAGAAGTAGGAAATACACCTATCAAGACTCTTTGCTGAGGAACGAGATGCAGGTGCTGTCCACCATCGATCACGGGAAAGTCGACCAAATAAAGAGCGAGAAACGCTATGATGAAGACGGCGATCTGGTGGAGGACCATCGGATACGGCGGGAAAAGACGCTTGAGGATGGATGGGGACAAAGTCAGTTGTATCGGGAGGAGGAACTATCTCAGTTACAATGGGATTCCTCTAAGACTTATTCGTATTTATATGACAAGACTGTCAGCAGGGACTCCGTTTGCGGCTTGTACTTCCTGGACGGAGAAGATAGCCCCCAGTTCCAACACAAGTTACTCAAGGAGCGTTTCCAATTTGACGACGAAGATGTAGACTATGAGAGTGAAACCACCTATTACTACTCACCGTTGCATGAATAGAGGTGGAACCTCCCCTCGAATAGCCATATCTCTGTCATTCCCGTGTCAAAAAGTTTGGCGGATTGGAAAATAGTACTTAACTTTGCACATCTCAAAAGAACTACTATGGAGATTCTCATCAAAGATATTAGCGAGATAGCTGAGGCCGCCAAAAAGTTTGTGGCAGCCATGGGCAACAGGACGGTGTTTGCCTTCTATGGCAAGATGGGGGCAGGGAAGACCACCTTTATCAAAGCAGTGTGTGAAGAGTTAGGGGTGCAGGATGTCATCAACTCCCCAACATTTGCCATTGTGAACGAGTATATGGATGGCGAGGGCGAACCCATTTATCACTTTGATTTCTATCGCATCAAGAATCAACAGGAGGTGTTGGACATTGGTTATGAGGACTATGTGTATTCGGGCAACGTGTGCTTTATGGAATGGCCAGAACTCATCGAAAACCTCCTCCCCGACGATGCCGTGAAGGTCACCATTGAGGAGGAGGAAGATGGACGTAGGGTAAAGTTCTCTCAGAGCCCTAAGCTTTAGCCTCAAACTCTAAACTCTGAACCCTAAAGTTTAAGAATCCAATTGCTCATTGTAGTCTAATTCAGCATTAGCAAGCAAGATGAGGGCATCGAGGTCGTAAGGTCCCATGCCTTCTTTTTTTGCCTTTTTCTGGATGTGACGTGCAAGCTCCTCGACATCAATGTCGATACAGTCGTCTTCGTCAGCCTTGTCGCTGAGCGTGTCGAGATGTTCGAGCAGCACGTCAATGCAGTAGTAAATGTCTTCTTCCGTGAAGACTTCGCAGTTCTCCACACCTAAACGGCTCTGGATGAAGGCAACCTCCTTGGCGTCCTCTTCCGCTCCTCGGAGGATTTCATCATCTACGCTTCCCATCAGAGCAAGGCTTTGAGTTTTGCTTCCAGGGTGGCTTTGGGGGCGGCACCAACCACTTTGTCCACAATCTCACCATTCTTCATATAGATGATGGTGGGGATATTGCGGATGCCAAACTGTGCCACGAGGTCGTCGGAATTCTCTTCGATGTTGACTTTTCCCACGATGACCTGACCCTCGTACTGGTCTGCCAATTCCTGAATGACTGGACCTACCATGCGGCAAGGACCGCACCATGTTGCCCAGAAGTCGAGTACCATAGGCTTGTTTTGTGCCAATACTTCGCTGTAGTTAGAATCGTTGATTTCCATAATACGTGTTGTTTTTGGAGTTAATATTATATGTGTCAATTCACTTTGATGCCAATTTCAGGATGCTCCTTGATGTACTGAACAAGTTGCTTGTCCACACTCACCTGAACCCTGCGAGATCTGAGCAGAATCTTCTTGCTGTCTGAGGTGTGGATGTTAAAGATGAGGTCGGCTTCGCCTGGATTCTCCTTGACAATTTCCGCCAAGTCTTCCACCATGATGGAGGTGAGTTTGTCGAGCGGCACGTCGAAGGTGATCTTCTGAATGACCTTGTCTTTCACTTCAGACAGCAGATCAACGGACTTGACGTTGGTGTTGAAGGCTCCCTGTTGGTATCTGCTGGGTTCCACCTTGAGCTTGATGAAGAGTGACGCCCCCTCGACGAAGTAATTGCGATAGGCGACCCAATCGTTGCTAAACAGAGCAAGTTCACCATTGCCGACAAAGTCTTCCATCTTGACGATGCCATAGATTTTGCCCTTCTTGGTTTCGCCTGTCCGCACGTTGGTTACGATGCCTCCGATAATGACCTCTTCCATTTTGGAAAGTTCTTCTTTCTGCTCTAACTGGTTGAGTTTGGCGTTACATACATAGTCGAGGATGATGGAGTATTCATCGAGTGGATGAGCAGACAGGTAGATGCCCACCAGATCGCGCTCTTTGTTCAGACGTTCCAGAGTGCCCCATGTGGGTATGTCCTTGGGAAGTGGGGGATGGGTGACGGAAATGCCTGTGTCTCCGAAGAGGGAGGCTTGTGCCTGGAACTTGTCTTCCTGATACTTGTTTCCGTAACGTACCAGTACGTCAAGGAAAGTCTCCCCTTGGCGTGATGTGGGTACAAAGAACGTTTCTCGGCTGATGTCCTTGAAACAGTCGAAAGCACCAGCTGTAATCAGGTTTTCAATGTTCTTCTTGTTACATTGCGATAGATTGACGCGTTCGACGAAATCAAAGGCGGATTTGTAGAGTCCGTTCTTCTCACGTTCTTCGATGATGGCTTGCACGGCCGATTCACCCACACCCTTGATGGCTGCCATGCCGAAACGGATGTCACCACCAAAGTTAACGGAAAACTTATGGCGAGATTCGTTGACATCTGGGCCCAATGTATTGATGCCCATTTGTTTGCACTCGTCCATAAGTTTGCGGATTTCAGTGATGTTGTCGAGTGAACGACTCATGATGGCTGCCATGAAATAGGAGGGAAAGTTCGCCTTGAGATAGGCGGTCTGATAAGCCACCCATGAATAGCAGGTGGCATGCGACTTGTTGAAGGCATACGATGCAAACTTCTCCCAGTCTTTCCATATTTTGTCCAGCACCTCAGGGTCATGTCCATTCTTCTTACCGCCTTCGATGAACTTTGGCTTCATAGCGTCAACTATGTCCTTCTTCTTCTTACCCATTGCCTTACGCAGGGCATCGCTCTCACCACGAGTGAAGTCTGCCAACTGTCGAGAGAGAAGCATCACTTGCTCTTGATAGACTGTGATTCCATAAGTGTCCTTGAGATAATGTTCCATACAGGGAATGTCATACTCAATGGGCTTCCTTCCTTGCTTTCGCTCGATGAAATCAGGGATATAGTCCATTGGACCTGGACGGTAGAGGGCATTCATGGCAATCAAATCCTCGAAGACCGTGGGTTGCAATTCACGAAGGTATTTTTGCATACCTGCTGACTCAAATTGGAAGGTGCCGACCGTACGTCCATCACAGTAGAGCTGGTAGGTGGCAGGGTCTTGGATGTCAAAAAGGTCCACATCTACGTCAATGCCCAGACTCTCCTTGATGTTTGTCACAGCCTCCTTGAGTTGGGAGAGTGTTTTCAGACCCAAGAAGTCCATCTTGATGAGTCCTGTCTCCTCTATCACATGGCCGTCATATTGCGTACAGCGCACTTTCTCGCCAGTGTCCTTATCGTCAGCCGTACTCACTGGCACCCAATCGTCAATGGGGTCACGGCAAATAATAGTGCCGCATGCATGTACACCTGTGCTGCGCACATTGTTTTCCAACATCTGTGCGAATTTCATGGTGTCTCTCAGCAGGGGATCGGGGGAAGTTGCTGCATCCCGTAGTTCGGGTAAACATTCAATGGCATTGGCTACGTTGACCTTTTTGCCGTTTGGCAATTGCTTGTCAGGAATGGCTTTACACAGCGCATTGACTGTGGCCAAGGGCACCTTTTGTACACGACCCACATCTTTGATGGCACTTTTGGTAGCCATTGTGCCGTAAGTGATGATATGTGCCACTTTCTCTGCTCCATATTTCTCCGTTACCCATTGCAACACTTTACCACGTCCATCATCATCGAAGTCTGTATCAATATCGGGCAAGGAAATACGGTCGGGATTCAGGAAACGTTCGAACAGAAGGTCGTACTTGACGGGATCAATCTTGGTGATACCTAAGCAATAGGCTACGGCACTTCCTGCCGCTGAACCACGTCCAGGCCCTACCCAAACCCCTAATTCTTTACGGGCAGAGTTGATGAAGTCCTGCACGATGAGGAAGTAGCCAGGGAAACCCATTGTCTTCATTACGTGCAATTCGAAATCGAGTCGTGCCTTGATGTCCTCTGGGACGGGGTCTCCGTAGAGTCGTTTGGCACCATCGTACGTGATGGCCTTCAGGTAATCTGCTTCGAACTTGATGCGATATAATTTGTCGATTCCACCGAGCTTTT
This sequence comes from uncultured Bacteroidales bacterium, assembly GCA_902803605.1. Taxonomy (GTDB): domain Bacteria; phylum Bacteroidota; class Bacteroidia; order Bacteroidales; family Bacteroidaceae; genus Minthosoma. Next base: position 5,159 of record CADCQH010000123.1, read on the forward strand.
TGATCTTCTTTTCAGCCTCTTCCTGACTTAATACCACATTGCCATTTTCGTCACGGGTGAACTCGTTAAAGATATCTTCGTCTGTGAATTTCTCGCGCCATTCCTGCTCCGTGCCAAATTCCTCAGGGATGGCAAAGAAGGGCATGATGGGGGCATGGTCAATGCTATAAGTTTCAACCTTGTCAAGAATCTCGATGGTGTTGCTGAGTGCTTCAGGAATATCCTTGAAGACATCGTTCATCTCCTCACGGGTCTTGAACCATTCCTGCTTGCTATAAAGCATTCGGTTGGGGTCATCCAGATCCTTGCTGGTAGCGAGACACAAAAGACGGTCATGCGCTTCAGCATTTTCCTCATCGACAAAGTGGGAGTCGTTCGTGCAGATAAGTTTCACATGGTGCTTGTGTGCCAGTTCAATCAGCATAGGCTCAATGGCTTTCTGCTCTTTGAAGGTCTCTCGGTTGGCTCGTTGCATGGGGTCTTTCACCTCATGGCGCATCAGTTCGATATAGAAGTCATCGCCAAAGACGCTTTTGAACCATTCGATGGATTTCTCCGCTTCGGCTATCTGTCCATTTTTGATGTAACGTGGAATTTCTCCAGCCAAACAGGCTGATGAGGCAATCACTCCTTCGTGGTGCTTTTCTATCGCCTTATGGTCGGTACGTGGACGGTGATAGTAGCCATCTACCCATGCTTCGCTGACGATTTTGATCAGATTGTGATAACCCACCTCGTTCTTTGCCAGCAGAATCAGGTGCCAACCGCTCTTGTCCACGCCGTTGTTTTCTTTTAGATGAAGGTCTCGACGGGCACAATACACCTCACAGCCAAAGATGGGCTTGAATTTCTCTTCGTCCGACTTGCCTTTATTGATTTTGTTGCAGTAATTGAAGAATTCCTTGATGCCAAACATGTTGCCATGGTCGGTGATGGCCATGCCACGCATTCCGTTCTTGATGGCTTTATCGACCAACTTGGGAATGGCAGCCTGTCCGTCAAGGATGCTGTATTGAGTATGTACGTGTAAATGAACGAAATCTTCCATGTTTCTTAATTTCGTGCAAAGATAATCATTTTTTTTATTCCATTTAGTTGTTGAATGCTTGTTTTTATATAACTTTGCAAAAAATAACATTTGCATGTCACAGGGATTGACTCAAATACAGGCTCAAAAGACGGAACAACAACTAAGGCTGTCGCAACAGCAGCTTCAGTTGGTCAGGTTGTTGGAGATGCCTTTGGCGGAATTTGAGCAGCAGGTGAAGAAGGAACTGATGGACAATCCTGCATTGGAAGAGGGTGCGTCAGGAGAGAAAAGTGCAGATGAAGGGATGGAACCCTCTGATGAAATGAACGACACGGGCATCGATCCTTATGGCGATATGGAGAGCGACCGCGTTTTGGATTTGACAGCCTATAGTGATGATGATTTACCGGTTTATACGCCTTCAGGAGGGGCGGAACGCAATGAATTGCCATTGGGAGATAGTGGTTCGTTCATCGAGTATCTGGAGTCTCAAATGATGAATTATGATTTGAGCGAAGATGAACAGAAAATCCTGAAGTATCTGATAGGTTCTTTGGACAACAGGGGTTTTATCGACCGGTCTTTGTCGGTTCTGACTGATGAATTGGCATTCAAGGAATATCTTTATGTGTCGGAGCAGGAGGTGGAGAAAGTGCTGCATGTATTGCAGAGTTTCGATCCAGTTGGCATTGGTGCTCGTTCCACGCAGGAGTGCCTGCTTTTACAGATTGATCGCCAATTGAACAATGAAGAGGCTGTTGTTTCTGATTTAAAAAAGAAGATCCTTTTGATGGAGAGGGACATCATAGCCCATCATTATGATTTGTTCCTCAACAAGAACAAGGAGAGGATAAAGAAAAAAATGGGCATTTCAGCCGTGCAGGTGGATGCCTTATTCGATGAAATCAAGAAATTGAATGTGAATCCAGGATTTGCGCTGAGTGAGTCGTCGGCAGATCTCGTGCAGACTCAAATACCCGATTTCATCGTAGAGACAGACCCTGATGGGAATATTGAGATGCGATTGAACAGTGGGGAAGTGCCAAGGCTTCATGTGAGTGGGGATTATGTCAATCAGTTGAAAGCCTTTCAGACTCATCCGTCCAGGTTGACACGTAGCGAGAAAGAAGGGCTGGCCTATACTCGCCAAAAGATTGAAGCCGCACAGATGTTCATCGAGTCTGTGAAGCAAAGGCGTAAAACCCTTTACGAAACGATGAGGGCCATTATAGAGCTACAACGCACCTTCTTTTTGACAAAGGATGAAGAAGACAAGGTTCGTCTGGTGCTGGAGGATGTGGCAAAGAAGTCTGGCTATGATGTCTCGACCATTTCCCGAGTATGCAGTTCGAAATGTGCATTGTTGGATGGACGCATATATCCTTTGTATGATTTCTTCAAGTTGACGCGCAAGAATGCGGCGGGAGAAGAAATTGATGGCAGAAGGGTGAGGGAGATGCTGCAGGAGTTGGTGGATACAGAGGACAAGATGAATCCTTATTCGGATGACAAACTGGTGGAACTGATGAAGCAAAGGGGCGTGACATTGGCACGCCGCACAGTAGCTAAATATCGAATGGAATTGGGCATTCCAGCGATGAATAGCCGTCGTGGGTGAATGAAGATAAACAGGATTGGGATGAATAACAAAAGACTGATTAAAATAGCGAAAATCTTTTCGACGATTTTCATGCCGTTGTACGCTCCGTTGTGGGTGTTCTTCGGCCTGTTCCTGTTTAGCTACATGAGGATGCTCCCCTGGGGATATAAACTGTTCATCATGGGATTGGTGTATGTCTTTGCTGTGTTTATCCCCACTTTGGGCATCACGACCTTCCGTCTTTTTAAGAAATGGACACATCTCGAATTGAGCCATCGTGAACATCGTCACATGCCTTATCTCGTCACCTTGCTGAGTTATGGTGCTTGTCTGGTCATTATGACAAAGATGAATACGGCGATGTTTTTCCGTGGGGTGGTGATGTCGGCATTGATTTGCCAGATTATTTGTGTGGTCATCAATGCGTGGTGGAAAGTCAGTACGCACATGGTAGGCATGGGCGGTTTGGTGGGCGCACTCAATGCGTTCAGCATCCTGTTCTTTTATAATCCAGTATGGCCGTTTTGTGCCTTGCTTTTGTTGTCAGGAGCATTAGGAACCAGTCGCATCATTCTCCGCCAGCATAGTTTGGCTCAAGTGCTGGTGGGGTTTGGCATTGGATACTTGAGTACAATGACATTTATCTTGATGAGTTGGATGTGAAGTGGAAGTTAGGGTTAGCGTTATGGTTAAAGTTAAAACAATATGAAACCAGTAGTATCTATCATTATGGGCAGCACGTCGGATCTTCCAGTTATGGAGAAGGCTGCCAAGTTTTTCGATGAAATGGAGATTCCTTTTGAGATGAATGCCTTGTCGGCTCATCGTACTCCTGATGCAGTGGAGGCTTTTGCCAAAGGTGCAAAAGAGCGTGGCATCAAAGTTATCATTGCAGGTGCAGGAATGGCGGCAGCATTGCCAGGTGTGATTGCTGCCAGCACGACATTGCCGGTGATTGGTGTTCCTGTGAAGGGTAGTGTGTTGGATGGTGTGGATGCTGTCTATTCGATGTTGCAGATGCCTCCAGGCATTCCAGTTGCCACTGTCGCTATCAATGGCGCCTTGAATGCTGGAATCCTTGCTGTGCAGATGTTGGCACTTTCTGATGAGGCTTTAGCTGAGAAGTTTGCAGCATACAAGAATAACCTCCGTCAGAAGATAGAGAAAGCCAATGCCGAGTTGAAAGAAGTGAAGTTTGCTTATAAATGTAACTGATGATGGCGTATCAGAGAAGAAAAACAATTGATGTGAATGTGGGTGGCGTGATGTTAGGCAGTAACTACCCCATTCGTGTTCAGTCGATGGCGAATACTTCCACGATGGATACGGAGGGTTCTGTCGCTCAAGCCAAGCGCATCGTGGAAGCAGGTGGAGAAATCGTGCGTTTCACGACACAAGGACAGCGCGAGGCTTTGAATATGCGCCATATCAGCGAGGCGTTGCGTGCAGATGGGTGTCTGGTTCCTTTGGTGGCTGACGTGCATTTCAATGCGGCTGTGGCTGATACAGCTGCCATCATTTGTGAAAAGGTGCGCATCAATCCAGGCAATTATGTGGATCCTGCCCGCACATTCAAGAAATTGGAATACACCGATGCCGAATATGCCGATGAAATCAAGAAGATTGACGAACGTTTCGTGCCGTTCCTCAATATCTGCAAAACACATCATACAGCCATCCGCATTGGTGTCAATCATGGTTCGTTGAGCGATCGTATCATGTCTCGTTATGGTGACACGCCAGCAGGTATGGTGGAATCATGCATGGAGTTTTTGCGCATTTGTGTGCGTGAGAACTTTTCTGATGTGGTGATTTCCATCAAGGCAAGCAATACGGTGGTGATGGTTCGTACCGTGCGTCTATTGGTCGCTGAAATGGAGAAAGAGGGAATGGCTTTCCCCTTGCATTTGGGCGTAACTGAAGCAGGTGAAGGAGAGGATGGACGCATCAAGAGTGCCGTTGGAATCGGTGCTTTGCTTTGTGAAGGCATTGGTGACACCATCCGTGTTTCTTTGTCAGAAGCTCCAGAACGGGAAATCCCTGTAGCCAAGAAATTAGTCGATTCTATCGAGGAATGTGCCCAATTGAGAGCGCAAGCCAAAGCCTCGTTGGTAAACGATACGGTAACTGTCGAATTCCATGAGAAGAGTTGGGAAGATCTGCAACTGAAGGCTGCGATGACGGTTGGTGCCCTTTTCATCGACCAATTGGCGCATCAACTGGTTATCAAGAACGACGGGTTCAGCGATGAAAAGTTGACAGAATTGGCTGATGCCATCTTGCAGGCAGCCCGCATCAAGTTCACCAAGACGGAATATATCAGTTGTCCTGGTTGTGGACGTACATTGTACAACTTGGAAGAAACGATAGCCAAAATACGTTTCGCTGTGAGTGAACGTGCTAAGACAGACAAGCGTTTTGCTACCTTGAAGATTGGTATCATGGGCTGTATCGTGAATGGGCCAGGTGAAATGGCGGATGCTGACTACGGTTATGTGGGTGCTGGAGTGGGCAAGGTGTCGCTCTACAAGCAGAAGCATTGCATAGAGAAAAATATTCCAGAAGAGTGTGCTGTGGAACGGCTCATTCAATTTATTGAGAACGAATTAAATTAAAGAACGGCTTAAACTTTAAATAATTATGGAGATGTTATATGTTGGTATTGGTATATTAATCACATTGATCTTCCTGTTTGGTTGGATCACGTACAACAGTTTAGTTCAATTGCGTAACAAGGTGAAAGAAGCATTCTCGACGATGGATGTTTATCTGAAGAAGCGCCATGATCTGATTCCTAATCTGGTGGACATCGTGAAAGGATATGCCAAGCATGAGGCGGACACGCTTCAGACTGTGACCCAGATGCGTGTCGATGCGCAGAAGGGGGACTTGAATACGGCGATTGACAGCGAAATGAAGATTGGGGATGCCCTCCAGTCTCTGTTGGTCGTGGTGGAGAAATATCCAGAATTGAAGGCTAACACTAATTTCTTAGACTTGCAGGAAAGACTTTCCAAGATGGAAGAGGAAATCGCCTTCTCTCGTCGTTACTACAATGGTAGCGTGAGGGAGTTCAACAATAAATGTCAAATGTTTCCTCTCAACCTCATTGCTGGTATGTTCGGTTTTAAGTCATTGCCAATGTATCAGGTGGAAAGTGAGCAGGAACGCAAGGTTGTGGATGTGAAATTATAAAATGATGAAGGCAAACAGATTTTTGTGGTTATGGATGCTCTTTGCTGTCACGATTGCAGCAAGAGCGGACCGAGGCGGGTTCTATTATCAGAATTTCCGCGTGGATGCTGTGGTGCATCGAGATAATGTCTGGGACATCACAGAGACGATAGACGTGTTCTTCGAGGAGCCACGTCATGGTATTTACCGCTATATTCCTTTTTCATTCTCTTTGCAACATGATGTGTCTCGGGATGAAGGCAATGAGCCACAGGTGATTCAGGGACAGGTGGTGCAGGACTGGAGAGTCTTTCAGTACAAGAGTGATGTGGAGGATATTCACGTGGAGGGTGGTGACTACACGACAGAAGACAGCGATGAAAGCAATTGCGTCATCCGCATTGGCAGCGAGTGGCATGAAGTGGAGGGCGCTCATCGGTATGTCATCCATTACAAATACATCTATCGTGAAGACCGTCGTCCTGACTACGACTATATCTTCCACACCATTTTAGGAACAGATTTCAACGAGCGCATCGATACTTTCAGTTTCAAGGTGGAATTTGAGAAACCGCTTCCTGCTGACATCCAGAAACGCCTGGAAGTGTACAGCGGTGCGTATGGCAACACCAATAATGCAGTGGAAGGTTTGGTGGTCAAGGCGAATCAACATTTCATTCGTGGTAAGGCTTTGAACATTCCCCCCAATCATGGCATCACGCTATATGCTAAATTGCCGGAAGGCTATTATGAGGATGTATTGTCAGCCAATCACGTATTCCACTACATCAGTTTCGGCCTTTCTGTCATGTTGATTGTGCTGATTGTCTATTATCTGTTCAAGTCGAAGGGGAATAAGCCCGTCAAGGTGATTGAGTTCTATCCACCTGAAGGCATCAGCAGCGCTGAGGTGGGCACCATCATTGACAGCAGCGTGGATGCTGTCGACATGGCCTCGCTGATACCTTGGTTTGCAGGACAAGGATACATCAGTATTGAGGAAAAGGAGAAGGGGTCTGTGCTGAAAAGGACGGAGGTGGTCTTGACAAAATTGAAGGACTTGCCTGATAATGCTCCTGAATATCAGAAAAAGATGATGCAACTCTTGTTCAAGGATAATCTGACTGCCAATTTGAGCCACATGAAGGAGAGCCCTTCGGCTGTGGATAAGTTTAAGGCAGAACTGAACAAGAACTTCAGGGGTGAGCATTCTTTGTCATCCTATGACTTGCCCGTTTTGTTTTACTTCCTGCTGTTGCTGTCTACGACTTGCGTGTTCGGCACCAACTCTGTCGTGGAGACCTTTGACACTGGCGAGTGGGTAATGGCAGCTTTCCTGTGGAGCCTTCCTTTTATAGTGGGTGTGGGCTTCCGTCTGTACGACAGCGACAAAGACCTCTTTGGCAGCAAATGGAAGCAAGCACTGATTTTCCTCGCCAAGCTTCTGGTGATGATGCTCTTGTGCTGGCTATATGTGGATTCTTTCTGCGCTTACGGTGCTCCGATGGGCAGGGAAACTTCTATAGCCATGTTTGTGGTTTGCTTCCTTTTAGGTGAGTTCATCGGACGTTTCAATGTTGATACGGATTATCGTGTGCAGATGGCTGGACGTCTTTTAGGCTTTAAGGAATTCATCAAGACTGCGGAGAAATCGCGTCTGGAAGCCTTGCAGAATGATGACCCTCAATATTTCTATAAGATACTGCCTTATGCGATGGTGTTCGGACTCACCAACAAGTGGACAAAGCTCTTCAAGGACATTGAGGTGAAGCAGCCTGAATGGTATAAGACTGCCACGCCGCTCTATGGCAATGATTTCCTCTCTCACATGACCAGCAATCTTTTCTCCTCCACAAAGAGTGCCATCAGTACCGTTAGCCATGACAGTTCCAGCAGTTCCAGCGGCGGAGGTGGTGGCGGCTTCTCTGGCGGCGGAGGCGGTGGCGGAGGCGGTGGCTCCTGGTAATCAGCCATCCCGCTAAACACTAACATCCAAACCGTTATCGTTCACGTCAAGGATAAGCAGTATGAAGCTATTGATAGACATCGGCAATACATCCGCCAAATTGGCGGTCATGGATACGGTGATTGTTCATTTCGAACGTCGTTATGAACCGTGGGGGGGGACTTTTGCACGGCTGATGTCGGCATATCCCATCACGGATGTGCGCATCTGCACTGTGGCTGGTGAGGATGAGGAATTGAATGCCGCATTGGATGCGCTTGAGGTTCCTGTCTTATGGCTCACCCCTTCCGTTCCTTGTCCCATTAAGCCTGTCACAGGCGTGCCGGCTACTTATGGCGCAGATCGTTGGGCTGCTGATATCGGGGCTATTGTCCAAGACCCTGACCACACCCTCCTCATTATAGATGCAGGCACCTGTATCACCTACGACCTCTTCTCTGCCGATGGCCATCTTTTGGGTGGTGCCATCTCTCCAGGCGTGCAGTTGAGGCTCAATGCCATGCACGAGCATACGGCTCTCCTTCCTCTGATTGATGCCGAATCGGAAGCCGTCCTGTTGGGGCATGACACCCGCACTCACATGCTTTCCGCTGCCGTCAATGGTGCCCGTTTCGAGATAGAAGGTTACATCCGTGCCCTTTTGCCTGATTACCCAGATATGCATGTGTTCATCACAGGTGGAAATTCCTTCCAGTTTTCTTCCGATATCACTTGTCCTATCACGCATGACCCTTACTTGGTTTTTAAGGGCTTGCAAGTGTTTTGAAAAATGAATTACGCTTGCTGAATGCAAGCAAGCATACCCTATTTTGTGGATGATGATAGTGCCGTCACCTTGAGAGGCGTCATTTCCTGGGCACCAGCAGGATGCTTACCTCGTAGAGTAGGTACATGGGGAGACTGACGATGGTGAGGGTGATGGCATCGGAGGTGGGGGTGATGATGGCGGCGATGATGAGGATGATGAC
>CADCQH010000124.1 GCA_902803605.1 uncultured Bacteroidales bacterium
ATGGAACAGAATAAGGAAAACATGATGGTGGCAGCGTTGGAGAATGGCTCCGTCATCGACCACATACCAACAGACAAACTTTTCACTATTGTACAGCTGCTTGACTTGGAAAAGTTCAAGGAAGAGGTGGTGATTGCCAACAACCTCAAGAGTCAAGTGATGGGCAAGAAGGGACTCATCAAGATTTCAGGAAAATTCTTCTCTGAGGCTGAAATCAGCAAACTGGCAGTAGTGTGTCCTAATATACGTCTGACGGTCATCAAGGATTATGAGGTGAAAGAGAAGCGCGAGGTGCTGTTGCCCGACACTCTGACCAACATCGTGAAGTGTGCCAATCCCGTGTGTATCACCAACAACGAACCAATGAAGACAGTCTTCTATCGCAAAGATAAAGACACGCTGAAATGCCGTTACTGTGGTAAGGAACAAAAATTGAAAGATATAAAACTTAAATAATGTACCATTTAACAATTTACCATTTACTGTTTATTGGGCAATTTGACTATTTGGGTATTTACGCTCAGACATAGAAAATAGTACAATAGCTAAATGAAAAATCAATTGTAAATGGTAATTTGTCAAATTGTAAATAATAAGATGAAATTTATAGAACGAGCAAAGTTGAACCTCTCAGACGTGAACAAAGAGGTTTTGGAACAGTGGAATAAGGAAGATATGTTCCACAAAAGTATTGAGCAACGTGAGGGCTGTCCTCAATTCATCTTTTTTGAAGGTCCTCCATCTGCCAACGGACATCCGGGCATTCACCACGTGATGGGACGAACGATAAAAGACACATTCCTTAGATATAAGACGATGCAGGGTTTCCAAGTGAAGCGCAAAGCTGGTTGGGACACACACGGCCTGCCAGTAGAACTGAGCGTGGAGAAGTCACTGGGCATCACGAAAGAAGATATCGGAAAGAAAATCAGCGTGGATGATTATAATGATGCCTGCCGTAAGAACGTGATGATGTACACCAATGAGTGGACTGAACTCACCGACAAAATGGGCTATTGGGTTGATTTGGAACATCCTTACATCACTTATGACAACAAATACATTGAGACGCTGTGGTATCTCTTGAAGCAACTCTATCAGAAGGGGCTGCTCTACAAAGGCTATACAATCCAGCCCTACTCGCCTGCAGCTGGTACCGGTCTCTCTTCGCACGAACTGAATCAGCCAGGTTGCTACCGTGATGTAAAGGACACCACGGTGACCGCCCAGTTCCATGTGAAAGACATTTGCGAAGGTCTGAAAGGCAAGGGGGAACTATTGGTTGAGTTTGGTTCTCATGAACTCCCCGCCTACATCCTTGCTTGGACCACGACGCCTTGGACACTTCCCTCCAACACAGCCCTTTGCGTTGGTCCCAAGATTGATTATGTGGCTGTCAAGGGCAAGAATCCATACACCAACGAGGAAGCCATCTACATCATGGCAGAGGCTCGTCTTTCCGCTTACTTCCAGCCAGAGAAGGATGAAGATGGTAACGAAAAGCCCATCGAAATCCTGTGGAGAGGAAAAGGCACAGACCTTGTAGGCTTGCATTACGAGCAGTTGATGCCCTGGGTGAAGCCATGCGCTTTGGAGAACAATCAGGTGGTTGTGAAGGAAGACGAGGCTTTCCGCGTGATTCCTGGTGACTATGTGACGACGGAAGACGGTACGGGTATCGTTCACATCGCTCCGACCTTTGGTGCTGACGATGCCAAGGTGGCAAAGGATGCTGGCATCCCCTCGCTCTTCATTATCGACAAGGCTGGCGACACCCGTCCGATGGTTGATTTCACAGGCAAATACTTTGTAAAGGATGACATGAACGAAGAGTTTGCAAGTCTTTGCGTGAATGATAGTTATTGGAAACACAGCGGCGATTTTGTCAAAAATGCATACGACCCCAAATACAATCAAGGCGGCAAATATGACGAAAAAGCAGCCAACAAGGATATGGACTTGAACGTGGTGCTTTGCTTAGAGATGAAGGAAGAGGGGACGGCATTCAAGATTGAGAAGCACGTCCACAATTATCCTCATTGCTGGCGTACCGACAAGCCTGTGCTCTACTACCCGCTCGACTCTTGGTTCATCAAATCGACGGCAAAGAAAGACCGTATGTTTGAATTGAACCAGACCATTCAGTGGAAACCTGAATCGACGGGCACTGGACGTTTCGGCAAATGGCTCGAGAACCTCAACGACTGGAACCTCTCCCGTTCTCGCTACTGGGGCACGCCACTGCCCATCTGGCGCAACCGAGACACTCACGAGGAGGTGTGCATCGGCAGCGTGGAGGAACTCTACAACGAGATTGAGAAAGCTGTGAAGGCTGGTGTGATGGCATCTAATCCACTCAAGGACAAAGGTTTTGTGCCAGGCAACATGAGCCAGGAGAATTACGACAAGATAGACCTCCACCGTCCTTATGTGGACGACATCAAGTTCGTGTCCGACCAAGGCAATGTGCTCACCCGAGAACTCGACCTCATCGATGTTTGGTTTGATTCGGGTGCCATGCCATATGCACAGGTTCACTATCCCTTCGAGAACAAGGATTTGATTGATAAGGGAACAGCTTACCCTGCCGACTTCATTGCCGAGGGAGTTGACCAGACACGTGGATGGTTCTTCACGCTTCACGCTATCGCCACGATGGTGTTTGACTCCGTGGCTTACAAGGCGGTCATCTCCAATGGTCTCGTGCTCGACAAGAATGGCATCAAGATGTCCAAGCGTCTGGGCAACGTCATCAATCCCTTCGAGTGCATCGGTACTTACGGTGCAGATGCCGTACGTTGGTACATGATTACCAACTCCTCACCTTGGGACAATCTTTCCTTTGACCCTGAGGGTGTGAAAGAGGTGACGAGCCAGTTCTTCATCAAATTGCAGCAGGCTTACTCTTTCTTCACGATGTATGCCAATGTGGACGGTTTCGAATACAAGGAGGCGGATATTCCTTACGCTGACCGTCCCGATTTCGACCGCTGGCTGCTCTCCGAACTGAATACATTAGTAAAGAATGTGCAGACATATCTCGACGACTACGACCCGACGCCTGCCGGACGTCTCATTCAGTCGTTCGTCATCGACAACCTCTCCAACTGGTACATCCGTCTGAACAAGCCTCGCTTCTGGGGTGGCGAGATGACCGCCGACAAACTCTCGGCTTATCAGACACTCTATACCTGTCTCGACACATTGAGCCGTCTCATCGCTCCGGTTGCGCCATTCTATTCCGACCAGCTCTTCCGCGATTTGAATGCTGTGACGGGTAAGGATGCCGCCCAAAGCGTACATCTCGCCAAGTTCCCGACCTTCAACGAATCGTATGTCGACACAGAACTGGAGGCTGCAATGGAGGCTGCAATGAAGGTCACCTCAATGGGACTCTCCATCCGCAAGAAGGTAAAGATTCCCGTGATTCAGGCACTCCAGTCCATTGCCATCCCCGACACCGACACCTTGTTCAGCGGTCGCATCGAGCGCATGAAGGACATCATCATGAAGGAAGTGAACGTGAAAGAGCTCCAGTTGATGGACGGCAAGATGCTCGTGAAGAACGTGAAGTGCAATTTCCGTGTGATGGGCAAAAAGTTCGGCAAGATGATGAAGGCTGTGAGCACCGCTGTGACAGAGATGACGCAGGCACAGATATCCGAACTCGAAGCTAACGGACAGATCACGCTTCAAGCTGAAGGACAAGACGCCCTGATTGAATTGGCTGACGTGGACATCATGTCGCAAGACATCCCTGGATGGAGCGTCGTCAACGAGGGAACGACCACCGTGGCACTCGACATCACTATCACACCAGCCTTGAAGAACGAAGGCAATGCGCGCAAGGTCATCAAGCAGATTCAGGGACTCCGCAAGTCACAGGGCTTTGAAATCACCGACCGAATTCAGGTGGTCATCACCGAGACTCCTGAGACGAAGGCGGTTCTTGATGAATTCAAAGACAACATCGCTGCTCAGGTACTTGCCAATTCCATCGCGCTCGGCAATCCCGAAGGTGAGGCTATCGACTTTGACGATTTCAAGGCAGTCATCACCGTTCAGAAAGACTAAGACGCAGATGACAAGGAGAAAACAACATATCCTTTCCATCACACTATTCATGGCCGTTCTTGTCATAGACCAAATCATCAAGGTCTGTGTCAAGACGGGCATGTATTTAGGCGAACGAATCGAAATCACATCATGGTTCAGCCTCGTGTTCGTGGAGAACAACGGCATGGCCTTCGGATGGGAACTATGGGGCGGAAAACTCTTTCTCACCCTTTTCCGTGTGGTGGCCGTATGCCTCATCGGATGGTTTATCTACAGCGAAATCCAGCACCGCCGACCCACAGGCTACATCGTCTGCCTCACGCTCATCGCCGCAGGTGCTGCCGGCAACATCATCGACTGCCTCTTTTACGGGCTCATCTTCAACAACCCGCCCTATCCGCAGGTGGCAGAATTCGTGCCTCACGGATACGGCTACGGCGAGTTCCTCTACGGAAAAGTCGTTGATATGTTCTACTTCCCCCTCATCGAATGGGACATGCCTACATGGATGCCTATCTATCCGGGAGAGCATTGCATCTTCTTCTCCCCCATCTTCAACTTCGCCGATGCAGCCATCTCCTGCGGCATCGTCGCTCTGCTCATCTTCTACCATACAATAGTCAGCAGATACCAGCTACGAAAATAACATTCATGAAGCACATTCTTCCCATTATCGTCCTCTTCATCTTCATCCTTTCCTCCTGCGACGACACCCCCAAGGGCATCCTCTCACGCGGAAAGATGGAGGACGTGCTCTACGACTACCACATCATGCAAGGCATCATCGACCAGCTGCCATCCGAAGAAAGGGAAGAGGAAGCGCAAGACTACATCAATTCCGTCTATGAGAAGCACGGCATCACCGAAGCGCAGTTCGACTCATCCATCGTCTATTACAACCGCCACTCCAAGGAACTCCACAAGATATACACCAATCTGAAAGAGCGCTACACCGTCATGAACGACGAAATCCAACTCGTCAACGGCAACAACGACATGATGGCCATCTTCGCCACTGGAGGCGACACCACCAACCTCTGGAACTCCGCCAAGCTCCTCACCCTGCGAAACAAGCCTCTGCTCAAAAACGAGAGTTTCACCATCCTCGCCGACACCAGTTTCCGACGTCAGGACCAGTTCATCCTCACACTCTCACCCGTCTTTATCAAGGAACGGCGCGAAGACTATGACATCACCCTCCATGTCGGGCTGAGCGTCCAATACACCAACGGCAAGTACATCGGCACCACACGTTCCATCAACAGCGACGGCATCCAGCAGCTCACAGTCCAGACTAGTTCCGAAGACGACATCAAGAGCATCACCGGCTTCTTCTACTACCGAGGCAAGAAAACCTCCCGCAACCTGTGTCTCATCGACAACATCTCCCTCGTCCGAATGCACGCCAAAGAGTCGGAACACACCGAACCCATCGACACCCTCAAGGCCGACACCATTGTCATGGACACAATGTCCCAATCCGCTAAGCGCAGACTCACACCAGAGGAACTCCGCCAGCAGAACAAGACCGGTCAGCACATCAACATCCAGTCCGCACCATCAGTCAGGACACCCAACAGCATCGGCCCACGACGCAGAAGAAGATGAGTTGAGTGGTTATGGGTTATAGGTTATTGAAGAGTTTAGAGTTTAGAGATTAGAGTTAAGGGCTGAGGGGCCGGATTTTAGCGTTGAGAGCAGAAATTTCTCTTTTCATTTATACATTTATATATGCGCCGTATAGCAGCATCACGAGTATATATCAACGAAAAAGAGTTCCACACCAACCATGTTGTGGAACTCTTTGAACATTACGTTGTCAACCACTACCCTCTCCAGGGCGAACTACCCATGACTGAATGGCTGGGCGGCACTATCGTCATCCTGAACCGCAAAGCCTACCACACGCCCAAGATTCTTTCGCCAGAGGAAATTCCCCATTTGTCACTACAGACTCTTTTGAATATAGCGGAGCACGAAGATAACGAATAGAACCCACACGGTTGGGCTGATTTGTCGGATACCCTTCATGCCTGAACCCGTTTTCATCAGTACATACATGATGATGCCCAGCATGATCCCGTCGCTGATGCTGTAGCTCAGCGGCATGAGCAGAATAGTGACGAAGGCGGGGATGGCCTCGGTATAGTCGTCCCAATCGACGCCGGTCGTGTTGGTGCACATCATCACACCCACGATGACGAGTGCTGGTCCGGTAGCGGCAGAGGGGATGGCGAGGAACAGGGGACCAAGGAATAGTGCCAGCACGAAGCATACTGCCACGACAAAGGCGGTGAGACCTGTGCGTCCGCCCACAGCCACACCAGCGGCACTCTCCACATAGGTGGTCGTGGTCGATGCGCCCAAACAGGCACCGGCTGTGGTGGCGACTGCGTCTGCCATCAGCATACGCCCGACGCCGTCAACCCTACCGTCCTTGTCCACCATGTCGGCTTTCAACGAAACAGCAATCACGGTGCCGATGGTGTCGAACATATCAACAAAGAGGAAGGTGAGCACCACGATGAACATGTCCGGCGAGAAGATGTGGCTCCACTCGAACTGGAGGAAGACGGGTTCCAGCGAGGGCGGCGCCGAGAAGAGGCTGTCCCAATGCGTCACACCCATCGGGATGCCGACGAGCGCCGTCAGGAGGATTCCCCAGAGGAGCCCTCCCTTGATGTTCCTCACCACCAGCAGTCCGCAGATGACGAGACCGATGAGCGCCAAGTGAATCGAGGGCGTGTCGAAGTTGGCGAGAGTCACCTGCGTGCTCTTGTCGGCGATGATGATGCCACAGTTCTGCAGGCCGATAAAGGCGATGAAGAGACCGATGCCACCTCCGATGGCTGACTTCATGCCAGCAGGAATCGTGTTGGCTATCAGTTCCCTGACCTTGAAGAGCGAGAGGAGGATGAAAAGGATGCCCTCAATGAAGACAGCCGTCAGCGCGAACTGCCAGCTGTAGCCCATCCCGAGACAAACGGTGAAGACGAAAAAGGCGTTGATGCCCATGCCGGGCGCCAGTCCGAAAGGCTTCTTGGCATAGAGTGCCATCGCCAGTGACCCGACGACAGAGGCGAGCACCGTGGCGGTGAAAACTGCGCCTGTAGGCAACCCCAACGGTTCGAGGGCGCTGAAGATGCCTGGATTCACAGCCAGGATGTAGGCCATGGTGAGAAAGGTGGTGATACCTGCGTAGATTTCGGTACGCACCTTATGATGCGCAGGGTCAAATCCGAATAGTTTCTGTAGCATAGTTCAATACCAATCAATCAAGAATGAATTAGTTTTTCTAATCGTTTACAACACAAAGTTACGGACTTTTACTTTATCATTAACGATTCTTCCAAACATTTAAGTTTGTTTAACGGATTTTTTTCGTTCCATAGATGACACATGGACACAGATGATTGATCCGCCAGAGCCGTCGTCAGGCTGCGGTATATAATGGAAACAGACCACAAACTTCAATATCGGACAAGAATAGACGATTATTTGGGTTGAATAATCACCAACCATAATAATCTCTAAGAATAGACAATAAAAAACAATAATAATCAATAATCGACAATTCAAGGTTCGCCAACTCCACATTCATGCGTCAATGAAGTTTTTGATGATTATTGTCAATTATTGATTATTATTGTTCAGAAATGTTTCGCAAGCTTTACTTGATCTTGTAGGCTGCGAAGTACTCTCCGTGGCGGAGGTAAAGGATGCCGTTGTCGATGTGCATGTGTGCCCAGTATGGACCGCTGCCCTGAGCAATGCGGAACTTGCTCACCACGTCGAACTTCTCAGGAGTTGGATTGACAAGACCGACGAAGCCACGACGCTCGTCATAGATGAAGAGCTTGTTGTCGGCTGCGATGATGGAGCCCTTGCCTGCGCCACCTGTCCATTTTTCTTCGTAGTTGGTCTCACCTGTCTCCCAGTCGATGCAGCACCAGTTGCCGTCGTTGTTGTTAACCCAGTTGGAGCCATAGATCTTGCCGTTGACCAGCACGTAGCCGCCATGATGGGTGTCGAGAGTCTCGGTACGCCACACGCAGGTCACGCTCTTCAGATCGTCAGCCAACTTCAACTGGAAGCCGTTGATATCATAACCGTGGCAGAAGAAAATCTTGCCGTCCTTGTAGAGAGCTGAGTTGGGCACGATATTCTGGAAATTGCTCTGCTTGCCCGTATGACGAGGTCCCCAATCGTCGAAGGTCCACTCAATCTCGCCGTTGTCGGGATTGACGCCGAAGACCGTCTGTGAGGTGGAGCCCACAATCTGACGCTTGCCCTTGTACTCAATCATGATAGGCGATACATAGCCTGACATCTCGCCGATGGCGCGGGTCTTCCAGATTTCTTCGCCGGTATTCCTGTTGAGTGCCACCATCGTGGTCTGCTGACCGCAGGGAGTGTAGATGACCTTATCATCATAGACGAGCGGACATTCTGAAGTACCCCACATACCTGTCTCACGCGCAAATTTCTCGCCTGCGTTTACTGACCAGAGAATCTTGCCGTCATTGATGTCGATGCAGACCACCTCGCCCATGCCGCTGACCACGTAGGCCTTGCCGTCGACGACAGCAGGAGTGGTACGTGTCTCAGGATAGGACTGCTTCCAGGGGTGACCGTAGGAAACGGTGTAGAGCTTCTCGCCCTTGAGGTTGTAGCAGTTCAGCACCTCCTCGTTCTCGTCCTCGTTCATGCCAGTGAGGAGCACCTTGTCGCCCACCACAAGCGGAGAGGAATAGCCCTTGCCCGCATCGCTGGTCTCGAATACCAGTTCTGGTCCCTCGGCAGGCCACTCACTCAGCAGCCCCTTGTCGGGATAATAACCATTGTGTTCCGGTCCACGCCATCCGTATGGCGTCACCTGTGCCAAAGCTCCGGTACAAATGCCTGCACTCAGGAGCACTAAGAAAAACTTTTTGTTCATACGCATTGTTTTGTTAATGAATGAATATTGTATGTTAAACTTTATTTTTTGATGTTATAAGCGATGAGGGCAGGTCCACGTCGAACGTAGAGGATGCCGTCAAAGAGGGTAGGATAAGAGAAGCAGGCTCCCGACCCATCGGTGATTCGTGAGGTGCAATAGGTGGCATTGTCGCCAAACCCTTGGTTTCCCATATCACCTCGCCAGCCAGCTTGTTGAAAGCTGCCATGCAGATTTCCTTGCCACATGTGGTAACGATGACCTTCCAGTTTATAACAAGTCAGTTGCTCCTCCTGCGTTAAAAGTGAAAAATGAGCGCGTTTCATATTGTTTGTTGTTTGTTAATGGTTTGTTGAATCATGTATTGAATACCATAATATAAGATGAGGCCAATGGCCACGAGTACGATGAATGCCAGCAGGAGGGTGTTGAGCCCAGCCCCACCCACATTGGCGCTGATGCTGATGGCTGAGCCGACGGCACCGACACAGACGGCATAGAAGGGGACGAGCAGGTTCTCACGGAACAGCAACTGCGCAATGAGCCGTTCTGAGAAACCCATCGCACGGTATTGTCGGATGGTTGCTGTACGGGCTGCGAGATTCTTCCTCACGATAACCATCAGACTGAAGATGCCCAAAAGCAAGCCCAATCCACCTAAGGTCAGGAAGATGATGAGATAGGTTTCAGTCACCTCGAAGAACATCTTGATGCGTTCCTCGACAGTCTGTATATGGAGGCCGTATTCATTCATGGCAATAGCCAGCAGTTCTGCCGCCTCGTCGGGACAGGATGACTTCATCAGCAGCACTTCCACCCCACTCTCCTTGGGCCACAGACGACGGAAATCCTCCGACGACATGATGGCATTTCCATGGAATATCCCCGTAGGATAAGTGCCGGCAATCACCACAGGCACCTCGTCTCCTCTTTCATTCTGGTAGAAGAGCGTGTCGCCTACCGATTTCATCAGACTCCACATAAGAGCCTCCTCGTCAATATAAATAGTTGAGAGTTTAGAGTTTAGAGTGGAGGGTTGAGAGTTAGGGTTAGGGTTAGGGTTAGGGTTAGGGTTAGCGTCAGTAATCAGACCGAAAGGTTCCATCTCTTTGAGGTCAACCCCAAGTACCGTAGGAGTGCTGACCTGGTTGAGGTTGAGGCAGCTCGCTTCGTCCTGTGTATGGCGCAGGAAACAGAGGAACCGCGTACTGTCAGGGAGGGCGTTCAGGGACAATTTCTTTCGGACGGCAGGGTTGTTCAAATCATATTGGATGGGCACACGGCTATCCACATAGAACTGATAGCCTCCTGTTGCCTGAACCGCCTGACTGAAATCCGGACGATTCAATCCAACAGCAAAGACGGTGAACACTCCCAATGAGAGCGTCCAATATGCCAGAAGATGTTGTTTCAGGGAGGACCGGACAGAAAGCCACATGAGCTGAGTACGGTTCAGAATGGAACGGATGGATGTCGTGGCCTGGCGATTCACCTCAACACGCAGGAAGAGACCTCCTGTGAGAATCCACAAAAGCCCACAGACAATGAACAGTACCATGTCGTGGAAGTAGAGGAAGTTCGCGGCAATCAGAACGATGGTGATGAGCAGCGAGATGAGAGGCGTGACGAGAGAGGTGTGGGGCTTGGGAGATGAGGAATGAGAGGTGCACGGCTTGAGAGCATTCCGCACGACCATCCATAACGTGAAGGCACAAATGACCAATCCCACCACAATGCCGATGATAAGCGTCAGCGGCTGGATGTGGAGGGCAAACCCGTCCGTATGGGTGGCTCCGCTCCACACATTGCCCAACAGCCATAGCGTCAGGCAGGAATAAAGCAAGCCTGCGACAACACCCCACGGGGATGCAAGAAGCATCACGCTGAAAGCTTCTCGGAACAAGCCGTTGCGAATGGCCTTGTCCCTGAATCCCAACTGCCGATAGAGTTGTATCTCGTCCTGACGTAGGGTAAACATCTCGACCAAAGGATTCTTCATCAGCAGAATGGCTGAAAGAATGATGAAGAAGCCTAAGGAGAGGAACAGACTGGCGAAATCCACACCCCCATTCGCGCCCTTCAATCCTTGGGCACGAGGATGATACATTCGCACGTCCGCATCGCTGGGAGAAAGGAATGAGGTGAGAAGCGAGGAGTGGGAAGATGAGTCAGACGATGAGAAACGCAAGGCTGTGGCAGAGCCGAACGCATTGCTCCAATCAGCCCTGACCGCTTCGTAGGAAACGACAGCCTTGGGCGTTTGGCGATAGATATGCCAATAGTCCTCATCCTCCTTCTGTACACGATTCATATCGATGGGCAGGTCGCTGTCCCAATCCGTACAATTCTCCACACGGGTCAATCCTGGAAAATCGGTCATGAGCAGGCTGTCCTCCCTGAAGGCGGCAAGTGGCACGATCTGCTTCACCCTCAACGTCTTTTCCCTTGTGTCGAGGTTCTTCAACTGCTTGGTGATGAAATAGTCCATGCGGATGGAATCACCCTCACGGACATGCAGACGTTCGGCAGCATAATCGGACAGAATCATGTCCTGACCCTCCAGCGGCTCTCCCTGCCACTCATTGATGGCTGTCACAAAGGAATAAGGGACTGTGTCAGCATCAGCCTTCAGGTTGTTGACAAAGTAGGAGAGGTAAATGGTCGAGGGATGAGAGTTTAGGGTGGAGAGTTTTTCTACAATGTCTTGAGGAATGAACACGCCGTCATAAGTGAGGATGGAGTCCGTCAGGTGGATGCCAGAATGCTCGGGTGTCCAACACGCCGCCAATTGCTCTTCCTCGATGAAATCATCAGAAAGAATCAGATTGATCTTCCCTTCCAGCTCCATCTTTTCAGCCAACTGCCGACGGTTGATGAACACATTCAGGGGCAGGGTCTGTTCGTTCTTCAAGAGCAGATTGCCCCCGTCTTCCAAGCTCTTCACACCTGCCACATGGACACGCATCTGGGTGGCATGACTCTTGCTCACAAAGAGGCTTCCTGAGGGAATCAGATTGAGAGAAGGAAGATGCAGGACGAAAGTTGAGAGTTGAGAGTCGAGGGTTGATAGCTTAGCATATAGTGGTTCGTTGACCATCACCTCATCGGCTGCCAAAGAATCGGTATCAATTCCCCACACATAGACAGGCAGGAGCATCTCGCCGACCGACACAAACCCATCCATCAGCAGATACCCCTGTGAATGCTTCATCGAAGGATGCTGCAGCAAAGTCTCGTTCATGAAACCCGTTCCGCTGGTGATGATGGTCTCCGTCTTTCCCAATCGTTCGCTGACCCGCTGAACCAATGTGCCACGCACAGAGTCGCCCAACAACAGGCTACCCGTCAACACAGCCATCATCAGAATGACGGCAATGGTGACCAGACGGTAGAAGCGTCGGTAGTGCTTTCTGCTTTGTGCTATGAGCGACTTCATTTCTTGATTCTTCAATCCTTCAATTTTTCAATTGGCTACGCCGAGCTAAAGGTTCTTCAATCCTCAGCTTTCCTTCCTTCAGCAAGTATGTCTTCTGGGCGACCTTTGCCATCTCTGCCGAATGGGTGGCCATGATGATGGTGGTATGGAACTGAGTGTTCACTTGTTGGAAGAGAGTGGCAATGGTCTGTGTATTGGCAGCATCCAATTGTCCCGTAGGTTCGTCAGCCAACAGGATGGCGGGCTGGTTGATGAGGGCACGGCAGATGGCAACACGCGTCTGCTCGCCACCCGAAAGTTGCGTGACAGGACTATCCATCAGAGGCAGGATGCCCATGAATTCCAACAAAGACGAAGCACGCTTTTGTTCTTCTTCCGTCGAAGTCTTTTTGGTAGCAAGCGTCGGCAACAAGATGTTCTGCAACACCGTGAACTGGGGCAACAGACGGTGGTCTTGATACACGAAGCCTATCTCCTTGTTGCGCAAATGGCAAAGCCTCTCCGCCCCAGTCTCACCGCTCACCTCTACCTTCTCACCTCTAATGAAGTACTGTCCTTCATCGGCAGCCAACAAGGTGCCAAGAATGTTGAGGAGCGTGGTCTTCCCCGCCCCCGACTCTCCCGTAATGGCGATAAACTCACCTTCATCCACATGCAGAGAGAGACTGTCCAGAACGGTCAGCGCACGCTGTCCGTCTGCAAACCGTTTCGTTATGTCTTTCAGTTCTATCATACTTCAATATACAGTTTTGGCTTTGCCGAAGTCCTATCCAAAGCACAGCAGCGTTCCCCTGCTGGTCAGAATGAAGAAGTGGCCAGCGACAATGGCAGGCGAGGCAATGATGGGCTCCCCCGTCTCATAGTGCCAAAGTTCAGCCCCGTTCTCACAGTCGAGGATGGACACATGACCATCCTTCGTGCAGACGAGCACCTTGTCCTGCGCCACGAGCGGAGAGCACTCGCCCGTCACGCCACGCAGCATCTTCTTCCAACGCACCTGTCCCGATGCACGGTCAATGCACATGACATTGCGGTCACCAGACAAGATATACACAGCCTCACGAGTCAGCGTCGGCATTGACACCACACCATCCGTCTGACCATCGTTGTCAGCAGAGGAGGCCATCAACTTCTTATGACTCGCAATCTTTCCGTTGTCGAGCGTCATCTCATACACGTTTCCATTGTAGTCGCAGGCACAGGCCACCCCGTCAAGAATGGCAGGAGATGCAGGCACGTAGGTGTCCAGTTCGAGCGAATCCGTCAACATCCCCGTCGTGACATCCACCACTCGCACCCACGAATCGCAACCTCCGAACATCATATAGCGCTTCCACACAGCAGCCGTCCCATTGATGTAATAGCCCGTCTCAAACTGCCCCATCTTCCTGCCCGTCTTGTTGTCGAGCGTGTACATGCTGCCGTCATAACTGCCCACCAGCAGTTGGTCACCCACCAGATTGGGCGAGCCCGAAATCTGCCCCAAGGTCTCAAACTCCCAAAGCGGGGTGAGAGTCGAGCGATGAGAGTTGAGAGAAAGCGCCGTCACCTTCCCGTCGATGCGTCCGATGAAAAGCGTCGTGTCCATCGCAATGAACGAAGCCTCCACCGTTGTCTTCAGGTCGTGGTAGAGGCACGAATCACCATCCATCGTATAACCCCGCAGCTCCCCCTTGCGGCTCAGCGTGTACACAACAGAATTGAACACGATGGGCGATGCCACCGTCCTCGTCTGTGTCGTGACGCTCCACAGCAACTGGGGCACATCCGGCAAGGCACAATCCGAGTAGCCGCAGAGCGAAGGGCTACCGCGGAAAATCGTCCAATCCTGCATGTCCTTTCCGCTCTCCACAAAATCCTGCGTACCCACACAAGCCGTCAGCAGACATTCGATGATGATATATAAAACTCTTTTCACATCTTCTCCTTTAAGCATACAAAGATAATACTTATCTTTCAAACCATTACAAAATCCTTGCATCAAAACGCAAAAAATCCCCCTCATGCCGATTTCACGCACAAAAAAAGAAGAGAAGGATGCCCATTTCTGCCACCTTCCCCTCTTCTCACATCGCGTCAGCCTAAGCTCAGAACCGCTCCTCTTAATCCTTCAATTTTTCAATTTTTCAATTCTTCAATTGGCTACGCCGAGCCTTAACTCTAAGCCCTAAACTTTTCATTGCAAAGTTACGATTTTTTTCGGAATATCCAAACAATAATCCAATTATTTTCAACAAAAAATGCACTTTTTTTAGAGTGACGGTTGAGGTAGTGTTTTTTGATAACCGATCCTTATTCACGGATAAGGCTGCCTTATCGAGGAATAAGCGGCACCTGTGCCAAAATAGCCAAACGCCAAATAAGAAATAAGGCGAAAATGCCTGCCTTTATATATATAATATTATATAGGGATATAGGTAA
>CADCQH010000125.1 GCA_902803605.1 uncultured Bacteroidales bacterium
CGCTGCAAGGAGATTTTCTCCATCCAGACCTCGGCGCTGGCCAAGCGCATCGTCCACACCGGCGCACGCAGCATCGTCATCGGCATCAGCGGCGGGCTCGACTCCACCCTCGCCCTGCTCGTGTGCGTCAAGACGATGGATCTGCTCAAGCGTCCGCGCAAGGAGGTCATCGGCATCACCATGCCCGGCTTCGGGACGACCGACCGCACCTACCACAACGCTATGTCGCTGATGAAGTCGCTCGACATCACCATCAAGGAAATCAGCATCAAGGAGGCCTGCATACGCCATTTCCTCGACATCGGCCACGACCTGAACAACCACGACGTCACCTACGAGAACTGCCAGGCCCGTGAACGCACACAGATTCTCATGGACGTCGCCAACCAGTGCAACGGATTCGTCGTCGGCACGGGCGACCTCAGCGAACTCGCCCTCGGATGGTGCACCTACAACGCTGACCACATGTCCAACTACGGCGTCAACGGCTCCATCCCCAAGACCCTCGTCAAGCATCTCGTCAAGTGGGTGGCACTGACGAGCGTGGACGAGGCATCCAGAGCCACCCTGCTCGACATCATCGAGACCCCCATCTCGCCCGAGCTCATCCCTGCCGACATCGACGGGACCATCCTGCAGAAGACCGAAGACCTCGTGGGTCCCTACGAGCTCCACGACTTCTTCCTCTACAACTTCCTGCGCCTCGGGTTCCGTCCTGCCAAGATTCTCTATCTCGCCAAGCAGGCCTTCATCCGCCAGCAACGCACCGACGTGCCCGAGACCGGAATGCCCGTCGGCCACTACGACGAGGAGACCATCGAGAAGTGGCTCAAGACCTTCTGCCGCCGTTTCTTCACCCAGCAGTTCAAGCGCAGCTGCCTGCCCGACGGTCCCAAGGTCGGTTCCGTCAGCCTCTCGCCCCGCGGCGACTGGCGGATGCCAAGCGATGCCAGCAGCGCCGACTGGCTGGCTGACCTCGAATAGACGTTCAACCGTCACCATACAAAAAACGGGCTCCCAAAGCATCACCGCTTCAGGAGCCCGTCTTATTTTTTGTTCTTAAACTCTTACCCCGAAGGACTTGGAACTTTTCAAACCCTTTTTCAGTTTCAAGATGCGGCGCACACTCTGATTAATGCGATTCTCAGAGATGGTTCCAGTCTCCACAGCGTCCATCACAGCATCAAAGGCTTCAATGAAATCTTTCGGGCCAAGCACGATATCCACACCAGCCTGAATGCTGCGCACAGCAGCCTCACCACTGGAGTAGTGCTGGGTGATGGCGCCCATCTCCATGCCATCGGTGATGATGATGTTCTGATAGCCCAGTTCGCCACGGAGCTTGTCTTGCAGAACAACAGACGAGAGCGTAGAAGGAATGTCTGAATTCGTCACGTTGGGCACGGCAATATGAGCGGTCATAATCAACTGACAGCCCCATTGGATACCAGCCTTGAAGGTGACCATCTCGCAGTTCTTCATCTCTTCCCACGTCTTGAGCGACTGCACATAGCCTGTATGCGTGTCGTTCTGAGTGTCTCCATGACCAGGGAAATGCTTGATGCATCCCACGATTCCGGCATCCTTCAAGCCCTGCAGATAGTTCGTCACCATCGGGGCAGCCACCTGAGGATCGTCAGAGAACGCACGGGAACCAATGATGATGTTGTCGGGGTTGGTGTTCACGTCAGCCACAGGTGCAAAGTCTATATCGAAGCCATACTTACTCAGATAGGTGCCAATCACATTGCCTGCATAGTAAGCGTTTTTCGGATTGCCCGTTTCGCCAATATCACCCATCGGGCCAATCACCTCCACATCGAAGTTCGGGTTCTGAGCAATGCGGGCAATGCGACCACCTTCCTCATCGATACACAAGACCGGCTGTCCTTTGAGCTTCCGAATGTCTGAAATGATCCGTGCCAACTGCTTCTTATCATCAATGTTCCAAGCATAGAGGATGACACCACCCACAGGGTATTGCTCGTTCACGTACTTCATCTCCTCCGTCACCGCCTGCAAGGGGTCTATCTGCAAGTCATCATAAGAATTCCACTCTATCGAGGGAGCGAGCGCTTCTGGACGAACGTAGAACATCTGTCCCACTTTTTCGCGCAGAGTCATCTTTCGGAGTTGTTCTTCCACCTCATCAAATGAGCCAGAAGAAGATTCGTCGTCCGAACATGATGTGAATAAAAGTGCGCCGCAGCAGAGGATGGCAGCGAGCATCCATGTCAATTTTGTTTTCATAAGTTGATTTTCCATTACATTTAAAGATTAATCAGTTGCAAATGTACTAAATAATTCCAAATGAACCATCATTGCCACCGTCAAAGATGCCTTCAGACGTATTTTTTGACAAAAAAAACGTCGAATACGTGGTAATGTCACTTTTTCTTTCTATCTTTGCCTTCAAATGACAAACTCAACTTTTGGCAGTTGCTCAGCCTCTTTGGAGTTAGAGGAGTTAAAGTAAAACCTCCTAAAGTTGAGTAAATTGCAAATTGGAACTTGTAAATAGAAAAATTGTAAATATCAAGATGGCAACAGTTGACGACAAGAAAGTGATATTCTCAATGGTCGGAGTGAGCAAGACCATTCAGCAGAATCAGAAGCAAGTGCTCAAGAACATCTACCTCTCCTTCTTCTACGGAGCGAAGATAGGCATCATCGGCCTGAACGGAGCCGGAAAATCAACGCTGATGAAAATCATCGCCGGACTCGACCAGCAGTACCAGGGTCAGGTCGTGTGGAGCCCCGGCTACACGGTGGGCTACCTGCCGCAGGATCCGCCGCTGAACGAGGAGAAGACCGTGAAGGAAAACGTGATGGAGGGCGTGCAGCACGTCTATGACGCCTTGGCCGAGTATGACCAGATCAACGAGAAGTTCGGCCTGCCCGAATACTACGAAGACCCCGACAAAATGGATAAACTGATGGTCCGTCAGGCAGAACTGCAGGACATCATCGACGCCACCGACGCATGGAACATGGACTCAAAACTGGAGCGCGCGATGGACGCCCTGCGCTGTCCCCCCGGCGACCGACCTGTCACCAACCTCTCAGGCGGCGAGCGACGCCGCGTGGCGTTGTGCCGGCTCCTGCTGCAGAAACCCGACGTGCTCCTGCTCGACGAGCCCACCAACCACCTCGACGCCGAGAGCATCGACTGGCTGGAGCAGCACCTGCAGCAGTACGAAGGCACCGTCATCGCCGTCACCCACGACCGCTACTTCCTCGACGACGTGTCGGAATGGATTCTCGAACTCGACCGCGGCGAGGGCATCCCCTGGAAGGGAAACTACTCCTCATGGCTGGAGCAGAAGAGCAAGCGCATGGAGCAGGAGGAAAAGACCGCCTCGAAACGCCGCAAGACCCTGGAGCGAGAACTCGAATGGGTGCGCATGGCCCCGAAAGCACGTCAGGCAAAGGGCAAAGCCCGACTGAACTCCTACGACAAGATGCTGAACGAGGAGCAGAAGGAGAAGGAAGAAAAACTGGAAATATACATCCCCAACGGACCGCGCCTCGGAAACAAGGTCATCGAGGCACAGCACGTGGCAAAATCCTTCGGCGACAAAGTGCTCTACTCCGACCTCAACTTCAACCTGCCCCCCAACGGCATCGTCGGCGTCATTGGACCCAACGGTGTGGGCAAGACCACTCTCTTCCGCCTCATCATGGGGCTGGAAGAACCCGACGCCGGACTCTTCGAAGTGGGCGAGACCGTCAAAATCGCCTACGTTGACCAGCAGCACAAGGCCATCCACTCACAGCAATCCGTCTATCGCGTGGTCAGCGGCGGCAACGAAACCATTCGCATGGGCGGAAAAGACGTTAACGTGCGAGCATACCTCAGCAAGTTCAACTTCAATGGAGCCGACCAGGAGAAACTCTGTGGCGTACTCTCCGGCGGCGAGCGCAACCGCCTCCAACTGGCACTGGCATTGGAGCAGGAAGCCAACGTCCTCCTCCTCGACGAACCGACCAACGACATCGACGTCAACACCCTCCGCGCTCTGGAGGAAGGCCTCGAAGCCTTCGCCGGATGCGCCGTCATCATCAGCCACGACCGCTGGTTCCTCGACCGCATCTGCACCCACATCCTCGCCTTCGAAGGCGACGGCAACGTATTCTTCTTCGAAGGCTCCTACACCGACTACGAAGCCAACAAGGCCAAACGGCTCGGACTGGAAGAACCCAAACGCATCCGGTACAGAAAACTGATGGACGAGTAAAAAGCCCCCTAAGCTTGACAGACTAAGAAAGAATGTAAGAAATGAATAATTCCCCGCCAAATGGCAGGGAATTATTCATATACACATTAATATATATAGGCAATCATATATTACATCATATAAGAAATACATTATATGACATAAGGGTCTCATGCGTCACGCTCACTTCTTCTTTGGAGCAGCCTTCTTGGGAGTAACCTTCTTCTTCTCCTCGGTCTCCTTCTTGGTAGCAGCCTCTTTCTTAGGTTCGGCCTTTTGGGGGGCAACCTTCTTCTTAGGCTCAGCCTTCTTTGGAGCAACCTCCCTCTTGGGTTCGGCCTTCTTCTCCTCCTCAGCAATATATTTCTCCAGCTTCTTGCGCAGACGCTCGATCTCCTTGTCCTTGGCAGCCAGCTCGTCGCCCTGATTCTTAATCATGGTGATGAGTCCGTCAATCTCTTCGTTGTCAGCCCCTCCGTAGAGATTGTTGACACGTGAGATGAAATCGCCCAGTATATTCATGTAGTTGGTGAACGCATCGTAAGGACTGTCGTAGATGCCACGGTACTGATAGCCAGGTTTCGTGGTCATGAAACGGAAGTTGTTGGATGCCTGGAGGCAGTCCCAGTCCATCTGGATGCGGCGGTCACCACACACGCGTACCCGGTCGGCCACGCTGTAGAGTTTCTGGAATGCCTCACGCTGCATAACATTGCCCAGCCAGCAGGAGGTGTCGCGCTCCTCGTCCACCCAAGAGATGTTGTAGGGTACCTCGATGGCTCCCACGCTCTTCTCTGCACAGAGGTCGGATGGCAGCGCAAAGCCGATGCCACGCTCCTTCGCCAAGACGGGGATAGCCTTGAGGAATTCAAGGATGCCGCTCTGAAGCGGATGGAAGATGCCGAAAGTGACCAGCTCACCGAAGATGTTGATGAAATCCTCCCCTTCGGGTGTGGCGGCAATCCAGTCAATCCACTGGTCAGCCATGATGGGATGGGTGGTGAATCGCTCCGTGATGTCCTCGGAGAGGTTGATGTCACGCAGCAAAAGTTTGAGGCGTGGATCCGTCGCGCAATGATAGATGTAATGGGGCGACTTCCATCCGAGCACCTGCTTGGCACCCTCGGTGAGGATGCCCTTGAAGCCCATTGCCGCCACCTGCGCACCAATCTCATCATTGTAGATGAGGGAGGAGTTGCGGAAAACCTTCGGACGCTTACCGAAAAGTTCCTTAATGCGGTCGCTCATGCGCTTCACCTCGGCAGCGAAACTCTCCTCGTTAGCAAGGGAAGAGAGTCCGTGGCTGTAAGGTTCACAGAGGAACTCCACCTGACCCGTGGAATTGATTTCCTGCAGGAGGTCAATTACCTGTGGGGCATGGAACTCAAGCTGTTCCAGTCCGCATCCAGAGAGGGAGAAGGCCACCCTGAACTCAGGATGATCCTTGCACATCTGGATGAGGGTCTGGAGTGCCGGCACGTAACTGCGCTCAGCAATGTCGTTGATGGAACGCTCGTTCTCGTAGTCGTCATAATAATAGTGGTCGCGACCGATGTCAAAGAAACGGTAGCGCTTGAGATGGATAATCTGATGTATCTCAAAATATAGGCAAATCTTTTTCATGATGCTGTGAACTTATTTTATTTAATGTATAAATCCTCCGTTATAGATGCACTTGTCATAGAGTTTGGTCTAATGTATGAATCCTCCATTATAAATGCACTCGTCATAGAGTTTACGGATGCGGTGCCCGACTTTCACCCAAGTAATCTCAGCCACCTCTTTCAGACCCTCGTCACGCAGATAAGTATGCAAGCCCTCGTTGGTGCAGAGCGAATAGATAGCATCGGCCATGGCATTGATGTCCCAGTAATCTACCTTAATGACCTTGTCAAGAATCTCGCCACACCCTGACTGCTTGGAAATGATGGACGGGGTGCCGCACTGCATGGCCTCAAGGGGTGCAATGCCAAAGGGTTCGGACACGGACGGCATGACGAACACATCGCTGGCCTTGTAGCATTCATACACCTGCTTGCCTCGCTGGAAGCCAGGGAAGTGGACACGGTCGGCAATGCCCTTGGCTGCAGCAAGGTCCACCATCTCCCAATACTTGTCACCCGAACCTGCAAAGCAGAAACGGATGTTCTTGGAACGCTTGCAGACGAGGTCGGCAGCCTCCATGAAATACTCTGGACCCTTCTGCATGGTAATACGTCCGAGGAAAGTGACAACCTTCTCCTTGCCATTGTCCACCCGAGGAATGTCGAGATATTCCTGCGGCAATGGATAGACGGCATTGTGCATAGCAAAGCACTTACGCGGGTCTTGATGATACTCACGGATGACGGTCTGACGGGTCAACTCCGACACACACATGATGCAGTCGGCATGATCCATACCGTTCTTCTCAATGGAATAAACCGTAGGATTCACTTTGCCACGGGAACGATCGAAGTCAGTGGCATGCACATGGATGCACAATGGCTTCCCACTCACCATCTTGGCATGTACACCGGCTGGATAAGTGAGCCAGTCATGGGCATGGATGATGTCGAACTGCTCAGCACGCGCCACCACACCAGCAATGATGGAGAAGTTGTTAATTTCGTCGTGCAGATTGCCTGGATAGCCACCTGCAAACTCCATGCACCCCATGTCGTTGACATTCATGTAAGAGAAGTCTGCATAGATATGGTCACGGAAATTATAATAATCTTCAGGTGTCATGTAGTCAGGAACACGACTCTTCACATAATTGTAGTCGTGTCCGCGATAGACGATTGGCACCTGATTCATGCCTATGATACGAAGGAACTTTTCTTCCTCGCCACAGGGCTTTGGAAGACAGAAAGTGATTTGTGCATCGGGCTGACCTTCCACCATTCCCTTGGTGATGCCATAGGAAGCGACGGCCAAGCCACCATAAATTTTAGGAGGGAATTCCCAGCCAAACATTAAAACTCTCATACATCTTTCCTCCATTAATAGTTATAGAATTTAGAAAGAACCTTATTCACACGCAGGACGGCTGCTACATTCATGGCGAAGGAGAGTGCTCCACGACCGCTGAATGGCGGGTTGCCGTCAAAAAGTTCGGGCAAGGTGCCGATGCCGTGATAGTTCATCTCTTCCTCGAAGCCCAAGAAACATCGGTCAACCCAAGAGAGTCCGCTACGCTTGTATACTTTGAGGCAAGTCTCAAGATAGAAGCCCGAGAGCCAAGGCCACACAGTGCCCTGATGATAGGCTGCATCACGCTGAACCTGTCCTCCGGCATAGATGGGATTGTAAGCCCCCGACTTCGGCGAAAGGGAACGCATGCCCTTGGGGGTCAGCAGTTCCTTGGTACAGATGTCAAATACTTTCTTACGTTCAGGTGTGGTAAGCGGACTGTACTCTAAAGAAGAGGCAATCAGCATATTGGGACGCACCTCCCATGAGATGTAATCTTCATCCACGTAGTCGAGCAGATAGCCGTGTTCGTTCAGGAATACCTCCTTGAATGCCCTGCCAGTCTGTTCTGCCAGACGGGTGTTCTCGCCCGCCTCGGCATGACGTCCCTTCGCCATGAGCATCTCCGCATTGAACATCAAGGCATCGTACCACAAAGCATTGATTTCCACCACATAGCCAGAACGTGGAACCACTGGTGAACCATTTATCTCGGAGTTCATCCATGTGACAGCGTGGTCACGACCATTGGTGAAGAGAAGCCCATTCTCGTGAAGCAGAAGATTCGGGTGCTTGTCCTGACGGATAAAGTCAACTATCTTGTTGACGAGTTTGCCATACTTCTCGTTGGCTGCGTCAGCACCCACCAAACGGGCATACTGCTGGATGCACCATACTGCCCAAAGGAGTACATCAGGTTTGTCCATTTCATACATCATGATGTCTGACTCATTTCCCTCCATGAAATCGTCCAGAGCCTTGACTGCCGTCTTCATAGCCTTCTCGAAGTATTCCACCTCGTCAATCGCCAAGGTAAGGCCAGGCAAGGAAACGAACATGTCGCGGGCACGGCACTTAAACCAAGGATAGCCTGCGATGATGTAGGTCTCGCCATCTCGCTCATAGTGGAACTGATGGGCTGCATTGACCAGACATGACTGGAAATTGGTACGTGGCACATGCACTTCATATTCATGGTCGAAGATTCGCTTCAGTTGATTGGTCTTCAGCTCGCTCAATCCCGCTGAGAAAACGACACTTTCGCCCTTCTTGATGTCGAATTCAAAGTAACCCGGTACATACAAATCCTCCTTGTACTCATAACCCAGTTCCTGTTCTTTTGGATATTCAATGCCACGGTACCATGCCGGTTCAAAAACAAATTCATTCTTCTTGTTGAGCTGCATCATCAGTTCAGGATAGCCTGTATACATGCAAGTCTTGATACCATTGTCAATCAAATCGTACTTTCTGCTGGCACCCGCATTCTCATGGGTACATTCCTCCACACTTCTGAATGCAAGGAAGGGCCTCAGGCGGAGTGTGGTGGCAGAATGAGCATCAAGCAGCGTGTAACGGATGAGGATGCGGTTCTCAAAATGCTGAAAGACCTTTTCCTTTTTCAGAATCACACCACCCACACGATAGATGGTCGTTGGCAGTTTCTCCCATTCGCACGAACGGATGTATTTATGTCCATTAGGACTGAACACATTCCCCGAGTACTTATGAAGTCCCAGATTGAATTGTGCGCCATGCTGGATGACGGTTTCGTCAAGCGATGAAAGCAGGACATGATTCTCACCATCCAGTTCTTTGATAGGAACCACCAACAAACCATGATACTTACGCGTATTGCAGTCCACAATGGTGGAGCAGGAATACGCCCCAGACCGATTCGTACGCAAGATTTCCTTGGGCAAGGACTCCTGCAGATTGGTCATTTGAGCCTTATCAAAATGTAAATAACTCATAGTTTGTATTTAAAGGTATTATATCTTATTAAAATAGTTGGTGTCAGGTTTTGATTTTCAAATTTAGGGACTTTTTTTCTTGTACACAACCTTTCTTCATTTTTTTTCAAAAAAAAGTGGCACAATGGTATGGAAAAACGTCAAAAACATGCTGAATAGCAGAAAAGCGGGAGAAAGTTTTGTTCAATTGGTAACTTGTGCGTAACTTTGCATTGCAAAATATTTTTAAGGTAATGAAGAGAAAGGATGTGGCAGTCATGACCAATGCGGTGGACTGTCTTCAGGATATCATGCAAATGCTTTCATCCGAGGAACAGCAGGAGTTGAAAGATTACATGTCCCTACAACATTTCAAGAAGAATGAGACGCTTTACCAGGAGGGTGAAGTGCCTCAAATGGTTCATTGCCTGATTAGCGGAAAGGTCAAGGTGTACAAAGATGGCATTGGGGGACGGACGCAGATTGTCCGTGTCATCAAACCCGTCGAGTATTTTGGTTACCGTGCCTATTTTGCCAACCAGAACTATGTGACCTCGGCTGCTGCACTTGAGTCCAGCACTGTTTGTCTCATTCCTATCGAGATGATGGAGAAGTGGATGATGGAGAATAACCGATTGGCACTCTTCTTTATTCGTCAATTGGCTGTTGAGGTGGGCAATTCTGATCAGCGTACTGTCAACCTCACCCAGAAGCACATCCGCGGTCGTTTGGCCGAGTCCCTCATTTTTCTCCGCGATAATTACGGACTGGAAGAGGACGGGGCGACGCTGTCCATTTATCTCTCT
Organism: uncultured Bacteroidales bacterium; assembly: GCA_902803605.1. Taxonomy (GTDB): domain Bacteria; phylum Bacteroidota; class Bacteroidia; order Bacteroidales; family Bacteroidaceae; genus Minthosoma. The sequence continues at coordinate 9,931 of CADCQH010000125.1, forward strand.
CGCGAAGACCTCGCCAACATGTCCAACATGACCACGTCGAATGCCATTCGTACCTTGTCGGCTTTTGCTCAAGAAAAAATCATCGCCATCGATGGCAAGAAGATTAAGATTATTGACGGCGAAAGTCTGGAGCGAATCAACAAGATTGGGTGATTATTCCTCTGATACAATTGGGACGATAAAGTTCAGGGCTTCCCTTTCCACACTGATTTTCATGGGTGTGGGGTGCTTGGATTGCAACACTACGCCATCTAAAGAGACCAGTGCTTTATCCACCTCGTTGACCACCAGTTGGCGGGCGCGATAGGGATGGACATTTTTGTAGTTGAGGAAGCGTCCCTTGCCCAGCAGCCAGAAGCCCTCGAACAGCTGCCACCACTTGGGGCGGGTGATGAGGGAGATGTCGAGTAGGCCGTTGTATGGCACGGAGTTGGGGGTCTGTCCGTAACCGTGGCAGTTGCCGATACACACCGACATCAGTTTCTCCGCCACATCCTCCGTTTCTATCTTGAAGGAGAAACTGTACTGCTTGCGTTCGAAGATGCGGCTGATGAGGGCGGGGATGATGGAGAGTTTCCTTGAGCCGATAATCTGGGTGGCGTCGTTGGTCGTCTTGATGAGACGTGCGCCCAGACCGATGTTCACGCAGTTCAGGAAATAGCGTCGTTGGGGTATCTGGTCGTCCTGATAGGTGCAGCGTCCCACGTCTATCTTTCTGACGTTTCTGGCGATGATGCTGTCTATCACCAGTTTGAAGTCGTCCACCGACACGCCCCAGAAACGGGAGAAGTCGTTGGCGATACCGTTGGGGATGTTGGCGAGGGCGAAATCCTCGGGCAGACTTTCGCGGCACTGCATGATGGCGTTGACTGCCCGGTTGAGCGAGCCGTCACCGCCGACGACCACGATAGTGTGGTAGCCATTCTCACACATCATCTTCGCCAGTCGTTCCACGGAGTCGGGCGTTTCGGACTGCAGAAAGTCGTACTGCATACCCTTCTGCCCCATATATTTGCGCATCAGTTCCCAGCGTTTCCGCGAGCGGTCGAAGCCTGAATGCGGATTATAGATTACCCCTATGCGATTTGTTGCTTCCATAATTCTTTCACTTGTTCGATACGTTCCTCCATCGGCAGTTCCACGCTGAGCCAATGGATCTGAATGCCACGGCGCTCCTCCATACCACGGAACCACGTCATCTGGCGCTTGGCAAACTGATGGATGGCGATTTCCAGCAGGGACACCATCTCCTCATATTGATAATCGCCCAACAGATAGAGCGTGATGTACTTGTACTCGAGC
>CADCQH010000126.1 GCA_902803605.1 uncultured Bacteroidales bacterium
GCTGCACCAGCCTCAGACTGCATTTCCTGTACGAGAACTGTGTCGCCGAAGAGATTCTTGCGACCTGCAACAGCCCACTCATCCACGTGCTCAGCCATTGGAGACGATGGAGTGATGGGGTAGATGGCAGCCACCTCTGAGAACATGTATGCAACATGAGCCGCAGCGGTGTTGCCATCACAAGTGATAAATTTCTTTTCTTTACTCATGATAAATAACTATATAAAGTATATTATAATTCTTTTCGTCGTATTTTCTTTGTAGATTACAAATCTTGGAAGTGCCGTAGATAAATTGGCACCTGCCATTGCCTTCTTAGAGATGTTGCAAGACTTTTAGTAGAGGAAACCGAAAAGCCAAAGAGGAATCTGATTGCCCTCGCCGATGTCACATTGGTTGACCGCATAGAGCGCCTTGGCCTTGCTCTTGAGTTTTGTGGGGTGTTCGGCAATCTTGAATTCCATCTGCTCGTCAACGAGGAAAGAACATAGATTGCCATGCTTGTTCACTTTGTGATCTTTCCACAATGTGTTGCAGAAGAATGTTTCCAATACATCATGTGCATCAAAGCAACGTGGATAGAAACTGTACATCAAGTTGGAATTGTGAAGCAGCACGCGAGCCGGCTTCTTGGGGAATTCGTCACCCTTGCCGTATATCATGTTGACGAGACGAGCCTCTTCCAGATACTTGATATAGTGCATCACCGTGGCGCGGCTCATGCCAAGTTCCTGAGCCAACTGGCTGACATTAGGAACACTGCTGCCGCTTGTGGTGAGCATATAGAAAAGTTGTTTGATTTTTGCGAGATACTTGAGTTCAATCTGCTTGACAAGCAGGATGTCGACCTCAATCATCATGTTCATGTTCTTCAACAGATTCTCGCTGTAGTTGGCCTTGTCAAGGAAGAATGGATAAAATCCATGATGGAGATATGCCTGAAAATGCTCTCGTGGATTGACGTGCTCATAGATTTCCGTCGCAATCTGCCTATGGTTGTTGATGATATCGTTCAACGTGTAAGAACGCATCTGCAAGCCACAAGAGAGATTCAAGTACTCGCGGAAAGAAAAGCCACGCAGATTGTAGGACTTGACAATGCCATTCAGTTCAGGATTCTCTTCTTTCAAACGCATCACAGGAGAACCGGTGAAGATGATTTTCAGGCCAGGATAGCGGTCATAGCACTCTCGCAATTGTGTACTCCATTCTGGTTGCTTGTACACTTGGTCGATAAGCAATACCTTGCCACCAGAGTGATAGAACTCACCAGCAAATTCTGTGATACCAACGTTTTGGATGTAAAAGTTGTTAGTGTTAATGTACAGACACGAATGGTCGTACGGAGAAAAATGCTCTTTGGCATACTGGAGAAGGAATGTTGTTTTACCTACACCACGAGCACCTTTGATACCAATCATACGGTCTTTCCAATTGATCTCGTCCATCAGATCACGACGTACGGGAGCTTTCAAATGCTCTACCAAATAAGCATGTGTACGGAAAAAAGATTCCATAATTGTTGTTTGATTTATAATTTCATTGACTTCGTCGCAAAAAGGAACGCTCAAGTGTTGTTTACAACAAAACGAGTCACTACGACAAATTTTGTGCAAAATTACGAAGTTTTTTCTTAAAATGCAAACTTGACTTTGCAAAATTTACTTTTTCAAAGAAAAATAGTACAATCCATCCCCAATCCATTCTCAAAAGGAACAAAACGTTAGGTGTTTTGGTCTATTGCGTGGACATGTGGATATTACGTATTGGACTCAAGCACATGGATATTGCATGGTCGAACAATGTAGAGAACCGTGTTGCCAAATCAAAACACGACAATCAATCCCAACAACCTCACGTTCAGGAAATGCTTTTTTCAGTTGCGACAAGGCTTCAGCGTCCTTATCTGGTTGGGCATAAGTGGGAACCAATACGGCATCATTGATTATGAGGAAATTGGCATGGGTGGCAGGGAGTCGGTTCCCTTCGTTGTCATAGCAAGGGTCTGGTAGGGGAAGAGGATACAGCGTATATGGAGTTCCATCAGCCGTCCGAAGAGCGAGCAGTTCCTGTTCCATTGCCTGCAATTCTTCATAGTGTTCGTCGGCAGGATTGTTGCATTTCACATAAGCAATAGATGTAGGGGAACAGAAGCGAGCAACGGTGTCAATATGCCCGTCTGTGTCATCGCCAGCCAGCCAAGAATGCGTTATCCAAATGACTTTCTTCGAATGAAAGCAATACTTTAACCGATTCTCTATATCCTGCTGATTTTGCGAGCTGTTTCTATTATCAGATAATAGACAACTTGAAGTGACCATCAACGTACCTTCCCCATCACTTTCGATGCTGCCACCCTCAAAGACGAAATCGAGTTGAGAAGCGTATTCTGCCTGCGTATTGTGTTGCTGATAGAGTGCCGCAATCATAGGGAAGGCAACCTTGTTGATTTGATTGTCATGATGAGCTGCAAACTTCAATCCCCACCCGTTGAACTGGAAATCGTTCAGAATGACCTTGTGGTTCTGTTCGTCGATGCAAGTGATGAAAGCGTGGTCACGTGCCCAAGTGTCATTTGTGGGACAAGGGATGAACGTCACCTGTTGACAGTCGATGTTTCTCCTCAGTAATTCGGCCTGCGCCTCGTCTGGATACTGTGCTACAATGACCAATGGCTCGCGTTTAACCACCTCACGGGCTATGGCACAGAAACAGTCAATGGCATCAGCCAGCACGGGTGCCCAATCGGTGTCCTTGTGTGGCCACGTCATCTGCACAAATGCTTGCTGAAGCCATTCAGAGGGGAGATACATTTTAAGTGATTGATTATCTATTAAAATTGAGGGTAGGCTTAACTGGAATAATCTTGCCCTGCTTGTCAAAAGTCATCTTATTGATGCAGGTTTCTCGATGGATGCCAGGCTCATGATCAATGTAGTTCTTATTGATACGGTGATAGACAATGTACCATTCGTCTTTGCCTGGTATCTGGAGAATGGAATTGTGGGCAGTACCATAAATCTGGTCCTCTGGTACTTGCTCGATTACACGATAGTTCTGCCCATCAATCTGTATGTCACCCAATGGAGAGGTGCTGGTACCATAACAAACGTGGTAATTGGGAGAGCCCGTGTCATCTACCGACCACTGGAAGTAGTAGATTCCTTTGCGATAAAATACGTATGGTGCTTCTCGATAAGCCCATGTTTGTAAAGAACCACCTTTGGGTGTTAGGTTCTTGGTTGTTTCCTTCTTGATGGACAACATGTCGTCATTCAGTTCTGCACCTGCCATGAATCCGTTACCCCAGTAGAGGTAATATTTGCCTGATTTGGGATCTTGGAACACATCTACGTCAATGGCTTGTCCACCACGCACGCCAGCAGGACGGTCTGCATCAGTCACGATGGGAGCCTCTGTAGCAACGAATGGTCCTGTCGGATTGTCGCTTACAGCCACGCCAATTTCTTTACGGTTGCTCTGTGGATTATGAGCAGAGAAATAGAAGTAGTATTTGTAACCACTCTTTTCTTTACGCTCAATGATACAAGGTGCCCAAGCATTACCATTAGCCCATTTCACTTGGTCGCTTCTTACGTCAAGCATCTTGCCCTCATCTTTCCAGTTGACAAGGTCATCGGATGAGAACACACTGAAATCGTGACCACCCCAACCAGGGGTTCCGTCTGTCGTACTATAGATGTAGTATTTCTTGGTCTTATTGGAATAAAGCACCTCTGGGTCAGCATGGAAACCTTCCAAGATAGGTTGGTTGTGGTTGGGAAATGCTTTCAACAGGCGCTCCTTCTCTGCTTGTGTGATGGGGATGATGGTGCCGTGACGAGGCGTGAATTTACCTTTTGTCTGTGTGTTCTGCACGAATTTGAAAGTCTTCAGGTCTTCAGACTTACAGAACTGATAGTGTCCGTTGCCATAGCAGTCGTACATGATAATCCACGATTTTCCATCAATGGTTTTGCATACACCGACACCTTCCACAGCCTCTTTGGTTTGCTCCACGTTGCCGCCAAGCATCTGCCACTTGTCAGTTAGGTTCTTTGCCACAGCCTGATAGATACCACGTCCAGATTCCTGCTTGTAGAAAAGATGGTAGAGTTGGTCAGCCTCGTTATAAACGATGTCTCCGTCGATGGTGGCATTGCCGGCATCGAAAAGCCACTTGGGTTCTCCCTCCAAATCAGTAAAGTCCTCGTTAGCGTATTGATAGTAGATTTTGTCGTAGGAACCAGGATCGCTGGTACGCAAGGAATAGAACACCATGTATTTACCAACTTTTCGGTCGTAAATAGTCTCAGGTGCCCATACACGAATGACGTTTTTCCACTCTTTCGTATAGCGAGTGGGGAAGTTGATGACTGAATGCTGCCAATTGATGAGGTCGGTCGATTTGAGCAACACCATTCCTCTGTTGCTGGACCACCCTAAATTTGATTTCATGTCAGTTGCCACCATGTAGAAGGTCTTGCCGTCTTCGCAGCGCAAGATGTGGGGATCACGCACACATTGAGTGAAAGCGATGGTGTCGGATGAGATGACAGGGTCACCATTGTTCAACGGCGTGTAGTTGTAGCCATCTTCGCTGATGGCATAGCAAATCTGTTCATCTTTGGGGTCGTTACTGTTGAAATAGGTGAACAGGTAAGCCACCATCGCATTAGGGTCAGTAGGCTCTACGGCCGTAGTAGTCTTTTCACCTGCCCAAAGGGTAAGGGAAAATGAGGTACAGAAAGCGGTTGCCAGTAATAATTTGTTGTTCATGTAGGTGTAAATTAGTTATTAGTTGATAATTTGTGTTTATTAGGTGTTGAGAAAAATTTCCGCCTTTTTGATGTCTGACGCATGATCTACATCCAGAATCTTACTGAAAGGGTAGGCTTTCAAATGAAGGCCGTCTTTCACCAACTGGCGCTGGAAATTGCGCATTCTCGATTGTCCCTCCTCGATGCACTTGTCAATGACAGTAAAGCTCTTCTCGTCCAGCGCATAGATTCCGCCTGAGATGTAGGGCTGGGGAACCGTATCGAGAAATCCCGTGATGTTCATTTCCTCATCTGTTGCGATATACAACGGTCTCTCGTCATCTATGTAGTCTGTCACCGCCATCAATCCATCCTCGTCTGAACACTCCCATGCGGAAATGTACTGCTTGAATTCCTCCTCCCTGAAGATGGTGTCCACCGTTGTCAGGCAAAACTTTCCTTCACCCATCACCTGCCGTAGTTCGTAGAAACTATGCATCGACGACGGAGTTGTTTTCACGATAAGGTGTATCTTCCCGTCTCTCTCCTGAAGGTGGCGGAGGTGCTGTTGGGTGAGGGGAGTGAGGTTGTTGGTGATGATATGGATGCTTTCAGCCCCACAGTCGTTGAAGATGCGAATGAGACGATCAATCATTGCCTCGCCCTTTATCTTGACCAGCGGTTTGGGCAGTTCTACACCCTCTTGAGCCAGTCTCGAACCCTCTCCTGCTGCCAAAATCGCAAAACGCATTCCAACCTTCCGCCCTTTATTTTTCTATCTCTAAAGCCTTTGACTTCTCAGAAATTGAATTCCTCACTCACACTCTTCTGCTCCGATACAGCACGGATGGCACGTGCGAACATGTCTGCGATGGATAATTGCACCACTTTCGGGCATTTTTGAGCATAAGGTATTGAGTCTGTAAACACCATTTCCTCAAGTGCAGACTGCTGAACACGGTCGCTGGCAGGGTCGCTCATCACACAGTGGCTTGCCACAGCACGCACACTCTTGGCACCAGCCTTCATCATCTCGTCAGCCGCACGTGTGATAGTTCCGGCTGTATCCACCATGTCATCCACAATCACCACGTCCTTGCCCTTCACGTCTCCGATAATCTGGATGCTGTCCACCACATTTGCCTGCAGACGCACTTTGTTGCAGAGAACGAGTGGCGCGTTCAACTTCTTGGCAAACAGTCGTGCCCTCTTGGCACCACCCACGTCAGGCGTAGCGATGACAAGGTCAGGCAAATGAAGATTCTCCACATAGGGAACCTCAACGAGCGAGCCATACAGATGGTCAACAGGTACATTGAAGAATCCCTGAATCTGGTCGGCATGCAAGTCCATCGTGATGAGACGGTCGATGCCTGCCACACTCAATAAGTCTGCCACCAGTTTGGCACCAATACTTACTCTGGGTTTGTCCTTGCGGTCCTGACGTGCCCATCCGAAGTAGGGGATGACCGCTATAATACTGCGAGCACTGGCTCGCTTGGCGGCATCAATCATCAGCAACAACTCCATCAGATTGTCGCTATTAGGGAATGTGGACTGCACAAGGAACACATCGTTGCCACGAATGGATTCCTCAAACGACACGGCAAACTCGCCATCTGCAAAGTGTGAGATAACCATATTGCCCAGCGGACAATTGAGACTCTGGCAGATTCGTTCTGCCAAATAGCGTGTTTTAGTACCCGAGAACACCTTGAAAGGTCTTACTTCGTTCATGTTTTTCTTTATCTTTATATCCTTTATTATAGATGCTATAGAAATATTGTGCAAAGGTAGTACAAATCGAAAACAAAACAAAATAATTCCGGATTTATTTTTATTCTCTTACACATCCAGCTCCTTCTCTATTCCCAGTTTTTATTTTGCCGTCGGCAATCCATTGCTTTGCCGACGTTTCTCTGGCCTTTTGCCGTCGGCAAATTCAGAGAGTGATAATAGGTCAAAATGCACTTTCCATATGGAAATACAAATGAGAGCCGTAGGTGGCCTCTATGTCGCTTGCAAAGATGTTGAAGTCAATGCGAATATTTTCACGTTCTGAAAATGGAACAGAGATGAACGCTTCTGCATGAGTGGCATCGCCAACAGGAGCATCCAAAACAGATAAGTCATATTTCCCCTTCATCAAACTGATGAATTGTTCAAGGCAATGAAGGGCTATGGATTGAGAATCAAAAGATGCATGATGGGAATCAGGGGATAATGACAGAGGAATGGTTGTGGGTGCCTCCACCAAAGTTGTACTGAGGTGTAGAGGAAAGTGTCCTTTGGGGTATTTTATTTGTTCTGACTTCTCCATTATTTGTTGGTTTTGGTAGGACATGTGGCATTTTTTTCCTAAATAAGGTTAAAAAATGGGGCGCACAGATAATGGCTAACTATTTAACTCCTATCTTTGCAAACGATTTTGAACGCAAAGGTAGTACAATCTGCGCGAAAAACAAAATAATCATGCTGAAAGTAATCATCTTTAGTATCATAATTATAGGTGTGGCTGTACTTTTACTGTGTGTCCGCATATTGCTGAAGAAGAATGGACATTTTGTCAAGACCCATGTCAGTCAGTCCAAAGCTATGCGTGAACGGGGAGTCACCTGCATTCAGAGTCAGGACTTCGCCATGCGGCACAAATCGCCTTATGCAGTTCAGGAAAATTGAATATTTACATTTAATTAATATATGAAGAAATTTACCACATGTGTCCTCAGTGGACTTTTGATGGTGGCAGCCACTGCGGCCATTACATCATGCACCCAACCTAACAGCGATGAACCAGCAGCAGAAACTGCTCCAGCAAAAGTTCAGGCCAAGGGCGGGCAGAGTTATAAGATTGCTTTTGTGCAAATTGACACGCTCACATCGCAGTATCAGAAGTGCAAGGATCTTGAAGAGGAATTTACAAAGAAACGTGCCAATGCCGAATCGACCATCAATGCCAAAGGCAAGAGCTTCGCTGCACAGATGCAGGACTTCAACCGCAAATATCAAAGCAACCAGTTTACTCAGCAGCAGTTTGAGGCAGAACAGGCTCGTTTAGCCAAGCTTCAGCAAGACCTTGAAGCTTTGCAGACCCGTTTAAGCAATTCGTTGCAGGAAGAATATCAGAAGGAGTTCCAGGCACTTACTGATACCATCCAGAACTTCACCAAGTCTTATGCTAAGGAAAAGGGTTATGACTTTATCCTCTGTAAGTCATCAGGCATCGACAATGTGCTTTATGCCAACGAAGCCTATGACGTAACTGATGAGGTGGTGAAGGCTCTTAACAAGCGTTATACCAAAACCACTCCAAAGAAGGAAGATAAGAAATAAGTGACACACATATTTTTATAGAATAATGAGGCTCTGGACTGAATCGCCCAGAGCCTCATTTGTTTCAGTTTGCGATTAAGAAGATTCAATATAGGTTCTTTTTCTCCCAATCGCTCATCAATTTAGATGAGGTCAATGCTTCTCTTCACGAACTTGTTCAGCGCCTCACCTCTCAGCAGTCCGTTCTGCAGGAGTGCCAAGTCAATCAATTGGCTCACAACTTCAGTCTTTGCATCCTTAATGTTTGCCTTGATTAAAGGATGGTCCGTGTTGAGAACAAGATTGAGCATCGTAGGCATATCACCATAGAATGCCATACCTGGCTGCAGACGTGACATGTCTTTCATACGACGCATGTATTCGCTTTGGGTCATAATGACAGGAGCGGCTGTCTCACCTAAGGCTTGGGGCTCCACATTGAACTCAATCTTGTCAATCTTTGGCAATGCGTTCTTGAAAGTTTCTGTGAGTGCCTTTTTGTCATCTTCTGGCAGTTCGTCTTTCTTTTCATCGCTCTTTACGATGAGCTTATCGACCACATCGCTATCTACACGTGTGAAACGGCAACGGCCATCTTTCTTCTCTTCGCCTATTGTGAACTTTTCCTCATAAAGGTTACACATGGCAGGGTCAAGCTGTCCATCCATCAGCAACACGTTATAGCCTTTGGCATTGGCTGCGTCAATGTAACTATATTGGTCTTCCTTGTTGTTGGCGTAAAGATAGATGAGATTGCCATCTTTGTCAGTCTGCTCAGCTTTGATGAGCGTCTGGTATTCTTCAAAGGTGTACATTTTCCCTTCTGTATCCTTCAACAGGGCAAAGGACTTGGCTTTGTCGTAGAAGTCGCTCTCAGAGAGCATTCCATAATTGATGAAAATCTTGATGTCGTCCCATTTTTCCTCAAACTGCTTGCGGTCGTTTTTGAAGATGGAAGACAGCCTGTCGCTAACCTTCTTAGAGATATATGATGAAATCTTCTTCACATTCGAGTCGCTCTGTAAGTAGCTGCGGCTAACGTTCAGAGGAATATCAGGTGAGTCAATCACACCATGCAGAAGTGTCATAAAGTCAGGCACGATGCCTTCGACATTGTCGGTCACGAATACTTGGTTACAGTACAGGTTAATTTTGTTTTTCTGGATGTCGAGGTTTGTCTTCACTTTGGGGAAATAAAGAATGCCCGTCAGATTGAAAGGATAATCCACATTCAAGTGAATCCAGAACAAGGGTTCGTCACTCATCGGATAGAGCTTCTTGTAGAACTCCTTGTAATCTTCATCTTTCAGTTCTGATGGTTTGCGAGTCCAGAGTGGGGTAGTGTCGTTTATAACATCATCCTCATCCGTTTCCACGCTCTTCTTCTCTTTATCGTCCCATTTGGTTTTCTTTCCAAATGCCACAGGAACAGGCAAGAACTTGCAATATTTGTTCAGCAGTTCACTCACCTTGTATTTCTCCAGAAATTCCTTGCAATCATCGTCAATGTACATTACTATGTCTGTACCGCGATCGTTTTTCTCTGTCTCTTCAATGGTGTATTCAGGACTGCCATCGCATGACCATTTCACAGCCTTTGCTCCCTCCTGCCAACTCTTTGTGATGATTTCAACCTTCTTGCTCACCATGAAGGCCGAGTAGAAGCCTAAACCAAAGTGGCCAATGATTGCATTGGCATCCTCCTTGTACTTGTCGAGAAAGTCGTTGGCACCAGAAAATGCAATCTGGTTGATGTACTTGTCGATTTCCTCTTCAGTCATGCCGATGCCACGATCGCTTACTGTCAAAGTGCCAGCGTCTTTGTTGATGCTTACGTGTACAGTCAGGTCGCCAGCCTCTTCCTTCAGTTCGCCCTTACTGGCAAGGGTCTTTAACTTCTGGGTGGCATCCACAGCATTACTTACAATCTCACGGATAAAAATGTCGTGATCAGAATAGAGAAACTTTTTGATGACGGGGAATATGTTCTCTGTTGTAACCCCAATGTTTCCTTGTTGAGCCATATCGTTTTTAATTAATAATGTTCAAAGAAAAAGATATTTAACAATTTCATGGGGTAAAAGCGCAAAAAAAATGCCAGCTATTAGGATGCTGACATTTTGTCCGTTTTGACCGACAAATTTGATGGGTGTCAAAGCGTATCATCTTCGTTTCCTTCCCCAAATAGGATTTTTCGTTCACGTTTACTGGCTTGTGCTGCCCATTCCTCTGGAATAAACTTCCAATGATTCATGGGCTGAGGGTCAATAGTGCCCAATTCCTTCACATAGTCCATCAAATAATGTCGAATATCATATTCGCTCACGTTCAGAATACGTGAATCCATCTCTTCCTTAGACAGTCCTGCACCCTTTGAGAGTAGTTCTCCGCCACCATTGGCGCGATAGGCTGTCATTGCTACAGTATAGGTCTCATTTAGCGAAAACGGTCGGCCGTCATCCATCGATTTGATATTCACTTTTTCACCTTCAGGTTTTGTCACATCTACTTCATAATAGATACCTGCCGCTGAATCAAAATTGAAAATGAAGTTCTTGAAACCCATGCGTTCTGGATTACTCTTCATAGGACTGATAAGCAACATGGGGTCAGTAGGGGAGTGCATCTGTTGTGTCCATGCTGCATAACTCATCTCCATGTAATTTTTGATTTCCTGGCCAGTCAACAATAGCGTATAGAGATGGTCTTCAAATCGATACAGGTCAAAGAGATTGCTCACCTTAATTTCACCAGCTTCGATAGAAGCATTAAAAAAGAGTGGGGCGCTGAAAGAAATGTCAGCACCACTCACCTTAAGTTGGAGGGATTGAATCAAATCTATGTAGGCTGAAGAACCGAAATAAGCATCAGTCACATCCACACGATTGAGGAAGGTTCCTATTTTCTGCGATGCAAAACGCTTTACCTCGTGGAACGGATAGGAGAAGTGGCGACGGAATGAGTTTGCATGTTGATTGTGCAAAGTACCGATATAGTTGAGCGTACACGAGATTTCATGACTGGTCACATGTCCCTGTTCATTGATGCGGAAATCGACATCAACGACAGCTACGCTATAAGCATAGCAACCTGGGTTGATGCAAGGGACGTTGCGTCCTCTTAATGTTGTCACCTCCTCCATATTGCTGGCATGATCATGCCCATAAAGAATCAAGTCAAAACCTTCTACATGCTCGGCTGTTTCGCGTGTGGCGTTCTCCTTATAGTCTTCAGTTACAATACCTTCATCCATACCTGAATGCAGTAGTCCAATGACGAAATCAGGCTTTTCTTCCTCCTTTACAATTTTCACCCATCGTTCAGCGCTCTCACGAATATCTTCAAAACGCAATCCTTTCCATTTCTCCTTTGGAATCCAATGAGGAATGGCTGGTGTGATGAAACCAATCACGGCTATCTTCAATCCCTGACGGTAAAATACCTCATAGGGTTGAAAATAAGGCTCACCTGTCTCCACATTGATGGCATTCGCTCCCAAAACAGGGAAACTGCATTCCTTTACATACTTGTCATAGATATGCTTTCCCATCTCTATGTCATGATTCCCAATTACAGCCACATCATATCCGATGTAATTGCAGATGTCAGCCACACGATGCCGCGAGTTCTCACAATGGTTGTTGAAATAATAAGCGGTAGGCTCGCCTTGTAACATATCTCCACCATCAACCAAAAGCATGTTACCCGGATTTTCCTGAACCATCTTGGCTACAAATGCATGTACCCGCTGGAGACTTCCTTTTCCCCAGTGGTCATGCCGGAAATCATATGGGAAATAATTCCCATGAACATCCGTTGTGAAGATAATTTTCAGATGTTTGGTTTCTACGCTCATTTAGTTTGCAAAGATACGACAAAAAAATGAAAAAACAGCTTTTAGGCTTTAATTTTTACTTTTTATGTAGGAAAAGCGTCATTGGCATCTCTTTTGTTATGCTGTCTTTCATGGAAAATATACTGAAATTATGGCATTTATCGATTATTACAAAGTAATGGGAATCTCTAAAGATACCCCACAAAAGGACATAAGAGCAGCTTATCGCAAGCGTTCCAAGCAGTTCCATCCAGACCTTCATCCTGATGACCCTAAGGCAAAGGCGAAGTTCCAGATGCTGAATGAGGCATACGAAGTGCTCAATGACCCTGAGAAACGTGCCAAGTACGACCAATATGGCGAGAATTGGAAGCAGGCTGAACAGTTTGGAGGTTTTGGCACAGGTGGCGGCAGCGGCAATCCGTTCGAAGGCTTTTCATTTAACATGGGTGGTGAAGGAGGTATGAGTGACTTCTTCCAGCAAATCTTTGGCAACATGGGCATGCGAAGTGGTCGTCGTACGCGAACCACACGTAGCCAATCTGCAGAGCCTTCAGAAGTGGAAGCTCACGTATCCATAGATGTATGGACAGCTATGTTGGGCGGTGAACTCATTGTCAGCAGCACTTATGGTAAATATAAATTGAAAGTGGCTTCTGGCACACAACCTGGAAAGAAAGTTAGGTTAAAAGGTAAAGGTGGCACAAAGAGCGATGGTACGCCAAAGGATCTTATCATCGTTTTTGATGTCTCTATTCCTTCTAATCTGACGGAACAACAGAAATCACTCATCGAACAAGCACGACGAAGCTGATCTTATCATCATAGAATATTAAAGGACACGTTCACGCACAATTGTGAAACGTGTCTTTTTTGTTAAAGAGACATCGGTATCTTTGAATTTGTAATCGTGGTTATGTTAAATAAGGATTTTAGGGAAATGCTACAATATATTGCCCCTACTATCGTTATTTATTTTAATAAAATGAGCGAATCGTATTGAGAAACGTATTTTAGTACGTTAATAACAAAACTTTATAATGCTACGACACATTATTAATAATAAATATATAGCTACCCATCAATCTTTTGCCATGACTTTATTGTTGTGGTTGCTTGGTATAGGTTTTGCCCATGCCCAAACTGTTGTAATTAAAGGTAAAGTGATTGACGACGAGAAAGCCCCCATTGAATTGGCTCAAGTTCGTGTAGAAGGCACAGGATGTGGTGCTGTGTGTAATTTAAAGGGCGAATTTCGTTTTACGTGCGAAAGTGCCGATTCGATGGTTGTGGTGTTCTCCATGCTGGGATATGAAACAAGGAAACGTGTGTTAGAGAATCCTGTGGATTCTGTGACGTTGAACGTGATGTTGCCTTCATTGGGCTATCAGTTAGGCGACGTGGAAGTGACGGATATTCGTCGGCAGACCAGTACAATGACCGATGTGAATATGCAAGATATGCGACACATGGGCAATGCTTCAGGCGGTGGTGTGGAAAAACTTATTACAAGCCAGGCGGGAGTTTCAACCCATAACGAATTGTCATCACAATATAATGTAAGAGGTGGCTCTTTTGATGAGAACTCTGTGTATATCAATGGAATTGAAGTTTACCGTCCCCTACTGATTCGTAGCGGTCAGCAAGAGGGCTTGAGCATTATCAATCCTGATATGGTGGAACGGATTGGTTTCTCTGCAGGTGGTTTTGAAGCGAAATATGGGGAGAAGATGTCGAGTGTTCTGGACATTACTTATAAAAAGGTGAAAGGTTTCGAAGCCAGCGTGAGTGCCAGTTTGTTGGGGGCAAGTGGCTATGTTGGGTTTGGTTCTGACAAATTCTCGATGACCCATGCTGTGCGTTACAAGACCATGAAGAACTTGTTGGGTACTTTGCAGACAAAGGGCGAATACGACCCACGCGATTTTGATTATCAGACCTATATGAGTTGGAGTCCTAATCAGCGTTGGACATTTGATGTGATGGGAGTGATTTCGACTAACAATTACAAGTTCAGACCGACTGATCGTACCACAAAATTTGGAACAGCGGAGGATATAAAGGAATTCAAAGTGTATTTTGATGGTAGTGAGGAAGATAAGTTCTACACCTATTATGGCGCGTTCACAGCCACTCACAATTTCAACAAGATGAACTCCCTGTCCTTCAATTGGTCGGGCTTTAAGACTAGAGAACGTGAAACCTACGATATCAATGGTGAGTATTGGCTAAACAATGATGGCGATGACGAAAGCCTGGACATCGGCACATACCATGAACATGCACGCAATCGGCTGAATGCAAGCATGGTGAATATCGGGGTTACAGGCAGTAATCGTTTCACCAGCCATTGGTTGCGCTATGGTGCCTTGATGAAGATGGAAAAGGTGGATGAAACCATGCGTGAATGGGAAATGCGCGATTCAGCAGACTACTCACTCCCCCACTCTCCCAACCGATTAGACCTTATCTACAATATGGTTTCGGTAAATAGTGAGAAATCAAAGCATTATGAATTGTACATTCAAGACACATGGAGAAAAGAATTTTCTGAAGGAAGTTTGGTTTTGAACTATGGCGCACGGCTTACACATTGGGATTGGAACAAGGAGACGCTCTTCTCGCCACGTGCCACTGTGGCATTCACACCTGCTAACAGCGAGAACCTCACCTATCGCTTTTCCACCGGTGTGTATTACCAGACCCCTTTCTACAAAGAAATGCGTGATACCGTCACTGTCGATAACAACACAAAGGCTTTCCTGCGTAAAGACATCAAGTCGCAGCGAAGCATTCATTTCGTGTTGGGGATGGAATACAAATTCAGGGTGAACAACCGTCCCTTCAAGTTTACTGCCGAAGCCTATTACAAGGCGTTAAGCGATTTGGTGCCATATAACATCGACAATGTGAGGGTTGTCTATTATGGAGGAAACATTTCAAAGGGCTATGCAGCTGGTCTTGACATGAAGATATATGGTGAGTTCGTGCCAGGAACGGATTCATGGCTGAGCGTAGGTTTCATGAAGACGGAAGAAAAGATTGAAGGTGGCCGTTCTGTGCCCCGTCCTACCGACCAGCGTCTGAATTGCGCTATTTTCTTCAGCGATTACTTCCCCAATACTGACCGTTGGAAGATGACCCTTCAGGGGCATTATGCAGGTGGACTACCTTTTGGACCGCCCCACTCTGGTCGCGAGAAGCAGGTCTTCCGTATGCCTCACTATCGCCGTGTCGATTTGGGCATCAGCTATCGTGTGCTGAAGAATGAGGACAGACACATTTACACGGGAGTGGGTCGTGCATTCCGCAATATATGGTTGGGAGTGGACGTCTTCAACGTGCTCGACATTGCCAACGTGAACAGTTATTATTGGGTGACAGACATTACAAATCATCAATATGCTGTACCAAATTATCTGACCAGACGGCAAATAAATGCACGTTTATTGTTTGAGTTTTAAGAATAATGCTTAACTTTGCATCCTGTTAAGAAAAACCAGAACAATGGCAGGATATTTAGTAGAAGACCAGCGCAAGGTCACAACGCACAGATTGATTCAGATGAAAGCGGAGGGCAAGAAGATTGCCATGCTTACATCATACGATTACACAACAGCAAGCATTACAGATGCAGCAGGTATGGACGTTATCCTCGTTGGCGATTCAGCCAGCAACGTGATGGCAGGAAATTGGACAACTCTTCCTATTACACTCGATCAGATGATTTACCATGCGAAGAGTGTGGTGCGTGGTGTAAAACGTGCTTTGGTCATCTGTGACATGCCATTCGGAACTTATCAGGTGAATGAAGCGGAAGCTGTGACTAATGCAATCCGTATCATGAAGGAAACGCATTGCGATGCTCTCAAACTGGAAGGTGGAGTGGAAATCATTCCAGCAGTAAGGAAAATTCTCGATGCGGGCATTCCCATTTGTGGGCACCTTGGCTTGACTCCTCAAGCCATCAACAAGTTCGGAACATACACCGTTCGTGCAAAAGAAGAAGCAGAAGCCAAAAAGCTTGTCAGCGATGCCCACGCTTTGGAAGATGCAGGCTGTTTTGCAGTCGTATTGGAGAAGATTCCTGCAAAGCTTGCTGCACAGGTGACCAGTGAACTCCGCATCCCAGTCATTGGTATTGGTGCTGGTGGTGCATGTGACGGTCAAGTTCTTGTTGTAGCAGATATGTTGGGTATGACACGTGGTTTCTCTCCCAAGTTCTTGCGTCGCTATGCAGACCTCAACACCATTATGACCGATGCCATCGGACACTATGTGGAAGATGTGAAGGAAGGCAACTTCCCCAATGAGAACGAGCAATATTAAGCAGCTCACGCGTCGGGCAATTTCAGCAATCAACAGAAAACAATATATTATCATATTATCAACCTCAAAAACATTCGAGATTATGACTATCAATGAGTACAATTTTGCCGGTAAGAAGGCAATCGTGCGTGTAGATTTCAATGTGCCAATCCAGAATGGCGTCATCACCGACGACACCCGCATCCGTGGTGCTGTCCCCACCCTCAAACTCATCCTTGAGAAGGGCGGTGCCCTCATCATCATGTCCCACATGGGCAAGCCAAAGGGCAAGGTGAAGCCAGAACTTTCCCTCAAGCAGATTGTTCCTGCTGTGAGCGAGGCACTGGGCGTTCCTGTACAGTTCGCTGACGACTGCCAGAAGGCTGACGTTCAGGCTGCAGCCCTGAAGCCAGGCGAAGTGCTTCTCCTCGAGAACCTCCGCTACTATCCAGAAGAGGAAGGCAAGCCAGTTGGCATCGACAAGGAAGACCCTGCTTATGACGAGGCAAAGAAGGTAATGAAGGCAAGCCAGAAGGAGTTCGCCAAGAAGTTGGCTTCCTATGCTGACTGCTGGGTGATGGACGCCTTCGGTACCGCTCACCGCAAGCACGCTTCCACGGCAGTCATCGCTGACTACTTCGACAAGAAGGACGTGATGCTCGGTCTCCTCATGGAGAAGGAAGTACAGGCTGTTGACAACGTGCTCAACAACATCAAGCGTCCATTCGTTGCCATTATGGGTGGTTCCAAGGTTTCCACCAAGATTGGCATCATCGAGAACCTCCTCGGCAAGGTCGATAAGCTCATCCTCTGCGGTGGTATGACTTACACCTTCATGAAGGCTCATGGCGGTGAAATCGGTAACTCTATCGTTGAACTCGATAAGCTCGACGTTGCTCTTGGCGTTGAGAAGATGGCCAAGGAGAACGGTGTAGAGCTCGTCCTCGGTGAGGATTCTGTATGCTGCACAGGCTACGACTTCTCCACTTTCTCTGTGAAGCCAGGTGCTGAAATCAAGGTCTTCCCATCTAACGCCATCGAAGAGGGCTGGGACGGTCTCGATGCAGGTCCAATCAGCCGCGAGAAATTCGCCAAGGCCATCGAAGGTGCCAAGACCATCCTCTGGAACGGTCCTGCAGGCTGCTTCGAGTGCGAAGAGTTCACTCCAGGTTCACGTGCCGTAGGTGAGGCAGTAGCCAAGGCCACTCAGGAAGGCGCCTTCTCTCTCATCGGTGGTGGTGACTCTGTGGCATGTGTCAACAAGTTCGGCCTTGCCGACAAGGTATCTTACATCTCCACAGGCGGTGGTGCCCTTCTCGAGGCCATTGAAGGCAAGGTTCTCCCAGGCATCGCAGCCGTAAAAGGTGAATAATCAGACATCAAAATAATGAAACGGGAGGACTGGCATCCAAATGTGATGTCAGTCCTTTTACATACCTATAAAAACAATGAAACGATTATTTTCAAGCATCATGCTGTGTGCGTGCGCCCTTGGTGTTGTGCAGGCACAAATAGCCGGATTCGAATGGTTTGACGGAACTCTCCAATACACAGCTGAAAATGTGGGAGGAGGAAAAATCCTGATGGATGCGATAGATGAAGGCGAGGAGATTGAGCTCATGCTCGTACCTGTGGCTGGCAAGGCTGACACCTATCGTGTGACAGACGGAGAGAACCAATACACGAATGTTTATAAAGGCATGACATCCAAGCATATGAAGAAAGAAGGATGGGATGTCATCGCCTTCTACAACAGCGAGAACCAACTGACAGGAGTGATGGAGAACACAGAAAAGTTCACGGACCATTACGAGCAAGTGATTGTCAACAGATGGGAACAGCAGCTCAAAGGCACCTACTTCTTCCCTGAAGGTGGTGGTGACTTGATTTGGGATGGCAAGCACATCACGCTGAATAATCAGATACTCTCCTATGACGTGATCACCTTCAACGGCAGGGTGACAGGCTACATCCGCATAGAAGACTCCGGAACCGTCCTCGACGGACTGTGGGAGGTCGTGCCGACTCTGAACGGCATCAACCTCTACGAAATCAATGAGAAAGGCGATGCTCTCTACGATTGGGAACGAACTTCTGTTGCGTATGAACTGAAGGAGGGCAATCCCAATGCGGGACGTTTCGACTACGCCACCAACACGCTCTTGAACTGCCAGCACTTCCGTCACTACAAGAAATCCACCCTCCGCATCATGCGCAACGCCATCATGGCACGCAACGGCTACCGTTTCCAGTCCAAAGACCTGCAGGACTACTTCGGTAAGGAGCCATGGTACAAGCCAGCTGCCTCGAACGACAACATCAAACTCTCATTCATCGAGCAGTTGAACGTGGAACTGATAAAAGCGGAGGAAGAAGATCCTGAGCATGAATACTACGTGAAAGAGCCGTAGGGGTTAGATGGTCGTTTGAATGAATTCGAACTTGGTGAAATAGCGAATTGCTGTTGTCATTGTCTTGCTTGTGTTTAGATGACCATTTTTTCTATTTCCTCTCGATGCTCAAAGAGCGTGCAGCCTCCGGTATGCTCCCAACCGAGGGCGCGGGCGGCACGAATCTTGCGGAACAGGGGCGATTTCAAAGCCTCTCTCATGCCAAGTTGAGCCACGTTGCTGTCGCTGAAGGGTGAGAAGGGACAAGGTTCTGCCGAACCGTCAGGACCGATGTGGAAGAAGCCGCGTCCAGATGCCAGACACCCGCCCAATGCTTTCTCATCCCCAGGAAAGGAGATGATGATGATGTCGTTGTAGTCGGAACGTCGCTGTGCAAGCAACTGTTCCATCATCGCGACATGCTCGTCGGCAAAGGCAAGATGCTCTGTGCCAGGTTCTGTAGGCACGTATTCCACATAGAAAATAATCTTGCACCCATCAGAACGGAGTTGGCTGATGAAGTCGTCAGAAGTGACAAGGTGCATGTTCTCGGTAGTTACCGTGATGCTGGTGCCGAAGAAGAGGTCAGCCTCCTTCAGCATCTGCATGGATTGCATGGCTCGCTTGAACACTCCCCTGCCCCGTCGTTCGTCTGTACCCATCGCCGTACCCTCAATGCTGATGATGGGCACGAGGTTGAGGTGTTCATGCAGAAACTCAATGTAGGACGGGCCGATGAGGGTGCCGTTGGTGAAGATGGGGAAAATCATGTCCTGCACCTCGGCAATCTGCTCCAGGATGTCCTTGCGCATCATCGGTTCGCCGCCAGCCAGCAGGGAGAAGTTGATGCCCATCGCGGCAGCCTCGGTGAAGATGGTGCGCCATTGCTGGGGCGTGAGTGTCTCCTTACGCGACTCCTCCTTATCCTCGGCAATGCCATTGTTGCGTGCATAACATCCCTTGCAATGCAGGTTGCACGTCGTGGCGATGCTGCTGATGAGGAAGGGAGGGACTTCCAGCCCCTCCTCATCGAGCACCTTGCGCCGGCGTTTCTCCGATTTCTCGAACAGCCGCTGCATCCTATAGGCAAACTTCGCCTCACGTGGATTGCTGAGCACGTTCCTGTAGGCCTTCGCCATGATGTTGCGGATGCTGCCACTCATATAGGCTACCGAGTCCATCTGTTTCTGAGTCTCCATGAACAAATATTACTTACAGTTTGCCAGCCAGGGCAACCACCTTCTGCTGGGTCGCCTCCGTCTTCTGCTCATCTATCTTGGCTGATACCGCACCCATGTTCTCAACGCGCCAGTAGTTGCAGATGTCGCGGAACTCGGCTGTGGCACCGTCATACACGCCTGGAGAATATGAAGACATGAGCAGCGCCATCTTCTTCACCTTGGCAGGCTTGTTCACGCAGTACATACGCTGGATGGGTGCCTGAATCTGGGCACAAAGCGTGAAGTAGTAGATGGGGGCTGCAAGCACCAGCGCCTCTGCTTCTGCCATCAGCGGATAAAGCTCCTGCATATCGTCTTTCTGGATGCAGGCGCCATTCCCCTTGGTGCGGCAGTATTCGCAAGCCAGACAGCCTGCAATCTTCTTCTTCGACACGTTCACCAATGTCACCTCATGACCAGCTGCCTCAGCAGCCTTCTTGTACTCTTCCGCCATCCAGGCGGTGTTGCCATTCGCACGTGGCGAGGCCTGTAAAATAAGGACCTTCATTTTCGTATTAGTTTAGTTATACAATAAAAAATTAAAAATATTTGTAAAAGAATTAGTTATTAAACTAAAAAAATCCTACTCAATGCAGGCAGAGAGATCCTGCTCGATGGTGGCAATCTGGTCGCGTGACTCATAACGCTTGATCACCTTGCCGTCGCGACCAATCAAGAACTTGGTGAAGTTCCACTTGATGTCGCCGCCACCACCCTGCTCCTTCAGCCAAGAGTAGAGCGGGTGCGCGTTTGTCCCGTTCACGTCAATCTTGTCGAACTGAGGGAAGTGGATGTCGTAGTTTGCCGTGCAGAACTCATGGATTTCCTGAATCGTGCCAGGTGCCTGCTGACCGAATTGGTTGCAGGGAAAGTCAAGAATCTCAAGTCCCTGCTCCTTATACTTCTGGAAGAGGGCTTCCAAGTCCTTGTACTGAGGCGTGAATCCGCATCGGGTGGCTGTGTTCACCACCAGCAGCACCTTGCCCTTGTAGTCAGCAAGAGACGCCTCCTGACCAGCGCCGTCCTTTACCTTGAAATCATAAACACTCTGTGCCGAAGCCGTCAGCACACCCATGATAGCCAAAAGGCAAAAAAACAATTTTTCATATACGTACCTTATTTGTGTTTTTACTATATGTTCTTTGACTTGCTACTGTTTCTCCTTGAGGGCATCAATCACCGTGTCCAGTTCGCCGGCAAACCTCCTGTAATCCTCCAGCTGGAACGGACATGCAGAGAGCCGCTCCCCCATGCCGGCAGGAATCAGTTCGTAAGCCTGCTGCTCCAAAGCCCTACCCCTCTCCGTCAGGCTGACGATCTGCTGACGCTTGTCCATCTCGCCCCTCCTGCGGACGATGAGTCCCAGCCGTTCCATGCGCTGCAGCAGCGGAGTGACCGTATTCGTCTCCAGCATCAGGCGATGGGCAATGTCATTCACAGGTTGAGCGTCACGCTCCCACAGCACCATCATCACCAGATATTGCGGATAAGTGATGCCCAGCTTCGTCAGCATCGGCATGTAAGCCTGCGTCATCAGCCGTGACACCGTATAGAGCCGGAAACAAATTTGGTTGTCAAGTAATAATTCTTCGTGCATCTTTCTATCAACTTACCTTCGACTACTCATCGACTATACAACATCAGACTGAGCCATTCTGCGCAGTCCTTATATCGTTTGCGATACAAAGGTACGGATAATTCTTCTCCCCGCAAACAAATGGTTCAAAATTTAAGTTAGTTTAACGAAAACACATGGTATCCGTTCACATTCTTTTCTCTCGATGCGGTCATGGAGACAAGAAGCATTATGGCTCCGCCACCATCATGGATTCATACTCATAGTCGGGCTGATACGAATGACCTGCCGCCTTGATCATGTCTTCACCCAGTTTGTGAATGTGGTTCAATATTTCTTGCTCACGTTCCTTGGAAGGTTTTTTAGCGCCAAACGCCAAACGCCAAATAAGGATTCTGCATTGTGAGATTATATATTATATAGTTCCTATCCATTTACCTATATCCCTATATAATTATTATATATATAAAGGCAGGCATTTTCGCCTTATTTCTTATTTGGCGTTTGGCTATTTTGGCACAGACGCCGCTTATTCCTCGATA
>CADCQH010000127.1 GCA_902803605.1 uncultured Bacteroidales bacterium
CATGTGTTGCAGAACGTGACCGTGAAGGCAAAGAGAAAACGTTATTTCACCAATGATAATTGGCGATGGAAGAACGAGGCGTATGGAAAACAATACGCGACGATTTACTATAACGCAGACAGGGAATTGGACAACATCCTTGACAGGGGGGAGCCTGTGCCAAGGACTGTTGATTTTATCTGGGACAAATTGTGTGCGGATCTGGACAAGTATGGATATGAGGAAAATTATATAAAAGGCAGAGACGTTGCATTTGTCGTCGACAATAACGAAGGTGGTGGATATTCAGATTGGCTTAATTATGTGAAATCCATCTATATTGTATTTAATGAGAGGATGTCCCCCACATTAGGAATGTGGAAAATCATTGACAGCCCCAGACACAACATTATTGTATATCTCTACACCCATCGCCTTTTCTCTACCGAGAGCCAGAAGGGACTTCGCCATACTTACTTCCAAGGTTTCAACAAAGCTTCCACGTTCAAGACGGAGGACTACAACGTGATACCTCCCATGGCAGACTTCCGCCGCACCATCTGGTGGCAGCCCGATATCACCACCGATGAACAGGGAAAAGCCAAGGTGGAGTTCTTCAACAACTCCACCTGCGAGGAGATGTACATCAGCGTGGAGGGAATGACCCCAGATGGAAAGGTGCTGGTGAATGAATAAGGATTCCTTACCCACGAAATGTTAAAAAACGCACTGGCTCCTAAAAAAGTTGTGTGTTCGTTATACATTTTCCTAAAAAGGGGTAATATGTGAATAGAAAACAATAACAATCAAAAAAACTTTCTTTTTTTGTTTAACTTTGCCTCTTTTATTCGTTATATAAATAACGTAAATTCGTCGAACTCACGTTATATTATCAGCAAGATTCTTCCACATGAAGTGTTGGAGGAAAAGATTCCCACATCCATGTATGAGGGTCGATTCGGACATCTTATCAGATGTGCATTACGTAAATGGTAACACGATTTTTCTTATGGAAAAATATTTGGATTAGTAAAAGATTTAGAAACGATGAATCAGCAATGATTTCATCAACGGCAGGTGCGGGGCTGTGAAGCCCTGCACCCACAACTTGCAAAAAAGTCAAACTTAAATAAAAAGGAAAGGGATAGTTTCTCGTAATGAAACTACCCCTTTCTCGGTAAGAAACCCAGGGTTTCTCGTAATGTAACTTGACGTGCTGTTTTGACTACTTTACGTTTACTGCTTTGCCTGTGTAAGTGATGCTCTTTTGAGTGCCACCAATAATCTTCACGTTGAAGGTGCGAGTAGCGAGCATACCAGGGAAGGTGCCTTCGCGCTTGCCGATGGTGAGGGTCTTGCTGCGATCGTTCCATGTGAGACGGATGGTGCTGTACTGTCCCTTTTCGTAGTTGTAGTTGTCGCCTTCGTCTTCGTAGAGGGTGAAGGTGGCATCGGCGCCAGGATAAACAACGAGGTCGATGTTATCGAATTTGTTTTCGTTGGCGTATTGTACGTCAGGACCCAATGGAAGGATGGAACCTGCCTTGATGTAGAGTGGCGAGTGGTTCAATGGGGCGTTGGCTGTGATGGTCTGGCCGCCATTCAGACGGGTGTTAGTCCAATAGTCATACCATTGTGCTCCTGCTGGCAGATAGACGTTGAAGGTCTTGGAGGATGACCAATCCACTTTGGCATAGGTCTCACGTTGCAGGTTCTGTCTGTCCCAACCTGACATCGGGTCGGTCTTGACAATCTTCTCTTGGGTGTAGAGTGGGTCAACGACCGGGCAGACAAGCACATTGTGTCCGAACATATATTGACGGTTGTTGTTCCAAGTCTGCTTGTCGTTCTTGAAGTCCATGAAGAGGGCACGCATGAAGGAGTCGTTGTTCTTTGTCACCTGCCAAGACTGGCTGTAGATATAGGGGAGGAAACGGTAGCGAAGTTTCACAGCGTCCAGCAAAGCGTCATAGACGGGTTCGCCCTGCTTGCCGAAGTAGTAGATTTCACGATAGATGTCGGCTCCATGACTGCGCATCATTGGGGTGAAGGCGCCAAACTGCATCCAACGCACAAAGAGTTCTTGATATTGTGGATTGCGTGTGGCTGAGTTGTGACCCTGTGTGCTGTAGGAACTGGCGAAGAAACCGCCGATATCGGCATTCACGTTGGGGTTGGCCGTGAGGGTGTAGTTGAGGCAAAGGGGCACCTGCTTGCGGAAGCTGTCCCATGAAGAGCCGATGTCGCCACTCCAGGTGTTGGCACCATAACGCTGCTGACCTGCGAAGTATGAACGGGTGAGGATGAAGACGCGCTTGCTCTCATCCACGGCACGCTGACTGGTATATACGCCACCCACCGTCATGAGTGGGAAGGCATTGCGAACGCTGCGATAAGAACCCATTGCTGTGGGTTGGTCGCGCTGCTCTTCCGTCAAGTCCATCTGATCGGGGTCGGTAGAGTCCATCCACCAGGCATCAATTCCCATCTTGTGGAGGCGTGAAAGGTTCTTCCAATAGATGTCGCGAGCCTCCTTGCTATAGACATCGTAACAGCGCACGCCACTGGGGTAGTCACGACGGGGAGGCCATTGTGGAAGACCGCTCTGAGGCCATGTGTCGAAATCGAGCATCAGGCCTTTGGGCTTCATTTCTTTGTATGCCTTTGTCTCAGGACCGAAGGATGCCCAGATGCTGATGCTCATGTGGGCGTTCTGACGGTGCACTTCGTCAATCATGTCTTGAGCACGATCGAAATCTGGGTTCAGGAACTCCATGGCGTTCCAGTTGTAGTTGCTGCCCCAGTACTGCCAGTCCTGAATGATGCCATCGAAGGGAATCTTCAGGTCGCGATACTTGTGTACCACCTCCAAGAGTTCTGCCTGCGACTTGTAACGCTCGCGGCACTGGTGGAAACCGTACGTCCACAAGGGGAACATGGGCACCTGACCTGAAAGGTGACGCATTTCAGCAATCACGCCGTCGGCATTGCCACCATAGATGAAGTAGTAGTCAACCATCTTGCCTACTTCCGACTCCAGTTCGATGCTGCCTGCCTGACCTTCAGCAGGAGTGACCAAGCGGGTAGGGGAGTAGTTGTCCCAATAGATGCCATAGCCCTTGATAGTCTGATAGAAATGGGCAAAGTCTTCGAGATTGCTCTGCTCCATGCGACGGTTTTCACCACGCAGGCTCATCTTGCCATTCTGCAACATACCCACGCCGTAGATGCCCTCGTCAGCCTCCACAGAAAAGGTCTGCTTCACACGGAAGGCATCTGTGTCGGGACCCTTTGTGATTGGGGTGAAGGCGCAGTCGCCTTCTGAGGTGAGGAGGTTGCCCTTGTTGTCAGAAAATGATACCTTGCCCCCCTTGACAGTCACGGTCAGTGCCGAAGATTTATAAATGGTGGCATCGCCCTGCTGGGTCTTGCTCACCTTCACGTTTTCTGGAGAAGCAATCACCACCAGTGATGTCTTCTCAACGTTTCGTCCATTGTCTTTTACAATACGGACGGTGTTGGGGGTGTAGAACTCCACCTTCTGTGCGTGGACAGAAGGTGCTGTGGAAAAGATAGCGAAAAGTGATAAGTAGATAATGAATCTCTTCTTCATAATTGTATAGTTTTGGTATTGTGTTGATGAATGAATTTTCGTCTGCAAAGGTAGCTTGTTTTTTGGAAAGGAGGGGAATGCTGAGGAAGATTCAACAGAACACCCTCGTTGATTTTGGTGAGCACCCATGTTGAATCAACAGAGTATCATTGTTGATTTTTATGCAAGTCAGAGGGGAGTTTTCCCAAGTCTTCCTGAAAGCATTTTGCCATGTAGGAAGCAGAACTGAATCCAGACTGCTCAGCCACTTCCGTGATGGTGAGAGAGGTGTTTTGGATGAGTTGTACAGCATGGTTGACACGGATGCTTCGGATAAAAGCGGTAGGAGTTTTTCCGAGCATCGTGGTCATCTTCTTATAGAGTCCTGTGCGATCCATGCAGAGGTCTTGTGCCAATCGTTCAACGGTGTAGTTGGGGGTGGCGAGATTTTGTTCAACAAAGCTGGTGGCACGAGTGATGAGTTCGTGGTCAACAGGGCTGAGGGCTGAGGGTTGAGAGTTGAGAGTTGAGAGTTTAGAGTTTATAGTTGAGGGTTGAGAGTTTGGAGTTGAGGGTTGAGAGTTTAGAGAGTTAGCGTTAGGGTTAAGGTTAGCGTTAGGGTTAAGGTTCTTCTTCCTTCGTTTGAGCCAAAACCCAATGAAAGCCAAGAGGCATATTGCGATAATGACTATCGCCCAAATGATTTCGATGGGGAACGGGTGTGCAGTTTCAGAGGGGGAGGAGGGTCTGCCTTTCAGCAGTCCATGGTCGTAGGAGCCTACCCATACATTGCCATCACGATCAGTATAGATGGTATTGAGACGACTGGAGGAGATGTAGGAACCGTCAGTCATCATCACTTGTCCGATGGGCTCCACCTTCCGGGATGTGAGGTCAATCTTCCACATGCCATCACGGCTGACAATGTATGCGGTGTTGGCATCAGTCAGGGAGATGGTGTGCAGTCGGTCAGCACGGAATATCTCAGTCCATTGATGGGTCTTCGTGTCAAATTCGAGACAGAGTTTCTGGTCAACAAGCTGATAGAAACGTTCGCGCAAGGTATCGGTGACAACAAGCGACGTGACGGCTGTTGAGTCAAGTGATGCCCGAACGGAATAGCTGAAATGCCCACCCTCCTGGCAGGTCACTTCACCATTGGCATAGAAGCGATATTGCTTGCCGTGCAGGGTCTTCAGGTCGAGCAGAAGGTGGGTGGTGTCTTGTCGAATGAAAAAGACATCACCCTGGTCATCCACATAGACATCGTTGGCGCTGTCGGGCAGGCAATCGGATATGGGATGAAGTTGAGCATCATAGCACCAGAGTTTCTTGCAGTCTTTGACCCACAGCCGATTGGCTTTGTCAACATAGACGTGGTAGGCTCCTCGATAACCAGTCAGGGGCAGGGATGTCAGACTGTCTTTCCGAATGCTTTGGCAAGAGTGCCCGTTCCAGAGGTCTATGCTGCGTGGAGTGGTGGCAACGATTCTGCCGTCATGCAGTTGCAGGATGTGCAGGACACAGTTACTGCTGAGTCCGTTGGATGTGTCGATAGAGGAAAACACGAACTGTTGTGCCCGACAAGTGATGGAACACAACAGTACGATAATATATAGATACGTCCGTTTCAATTATTTGTTAAGTATTTTTCTGTCTGGATAGATAAGAATGCTCTTGATGGCTCCAGAGGCAGGTTTGCCATTGAGGTCATACCCCTGTCCATTGATTGCTTTGTTCTGTCTCTTATCGGCAATAGGAGCATCAATGCCAGTGGCAAGTTCTTCAGAATCCTTTGAACGGTTGCCGGCATAATCGACAGCCTTCACCTTGTAGGAGTAATGCTTACCCGTTTCAGCAGTAGTGTCGATGAACGAAGGGGTAGAGACACCACGAGCGATGGTGTTATACTCAAGGGGTGTTCCCTCCTGTTCGGGTACCTCGGCACGTAGCACAAGGTAGGTGAGTGGGTCGTCATCTTCAGGAGCAGTCCATGAGAGTTGTATGGCGTTGGTTTGTTCTTGAATGGTCAAGTCGGCAGGTTTTTCAGGAGCGCGTGTTTCAGCTTTTGAATCAACAGGTTGGAAACGCCAGAGATATGCCTGTTTGGAACGGGCACGAGGCGAAGGACCTGTCTTCAGACGCACTTCTGAACCAGAAGTGGTATTAGTGCAGTAGAGGTATTTATTGGATAATCGGCTGATGATGTAGTAGTAGCCGTCTTGTGCATATTTGACATACCATTGTTCCTCCAACAAGTGCCCTCCATTCCCATCACCCTGCCAGCAGATAGCGCTGGCCTCATCGTTGAGATTAGAGTTCAGGAGGTTGAGGTGGGAGTTTTTGTTGGTGGTGACATTGTCAATGAACCAATAAGAAATGTCGCCGCTGGTTTTCCCAGGTGTTACTTTCCACTGCTGAGCCGTGCCTGACGAATAGAGGTTGGAGGTGGTCACTGGTGAAGAACCGGCACTGGTGAGCACCTTGCCGCTATATGGGTTCAGAATGATATAGGTGCCATCCACGACGCTTGGTGGAACATCCTCACCCCAAGTGATGTCGAAAATGCGTTCAGCATTGATCTGTCCTCCCTGGTACCCAGTTCCTCCCGGCACCTCAAACACATATCTTCTTGTGGGACCGTCACCATTGAAATAGACATCTCTGTCTTGGCTGACAAAGGCAAATGTGGAGGTTTTGGCTTGACGTTCGGACGAACCTAAATAACCATGTACTTCACCCGTTTTATTATTGCGATAGACGGCTCCACAAGTCCATGCATCTCGGTTTTCTCCATAGCCAAGACGCACACCTTCGTTGGAGTCGAGGCAGAACTGCCCACGAGCTTTCGAGTCGAAACCCCACCAGATGCCGTTCTCCATACCATAGTTGACACCTACAATGGCTTCTCCTACGTTGTGCAGCTCATCAGCGGTGGCAACCTTCCCATCTCCTTTCACCCGAGTGAAAAAGGTAGCATAATTGGTGAAGGAACCAGCCAACTGGTGTGTGTTGCCCTCATCCAAGTAGTTCTTTAGATAATTGTACCACGGAAGTGCCCTGTCATCATTCAGCGTGTTACCTCCACAGACGCGGATGTCCTTGAAGAACTCGTCATTCTTCAGCAGTTTGGCAATAGCCAGGAAATCTGCCATTGCCTGTGTCTCGCTGGTGGCTTGCTGCCACACATAGTCGGGCTCGTTGAAAGGTGACACACTGACAACCTTCAGACCTTGCTGTTGCACAAATTGTACACTCGCCTTGATAAGTTTGTACCACTCTTCTGGCTTGCCCTGATAATTAGTTCTGCCTGTGTAATCAGTGATTTTCTGCCTGTTCTCCTCTGGATAGTTGCCATTCTCATCCACTAAGTAAAACAACGCCTCATGGTCGCAGTTGAGGTTTACCGCATTGGTACCAGTCAATTTGATGAGGTTGCAACGCCATTTCAACTTTTTCTGTTGGCGCTCCGTCAGCGTGTAAGTTCCATCGCCATTATCTGTCACAAGGTCGATGGGCTGGAACGACACACGCCCTGTGGCAAAATTCCCTTTGCCGATATGGGCGACACCACGATTCACGTTGAAATCCCAATCCCATGCTGCGTCCATACCCCAATTCACTCTATATTCCTTCCCCTCGTCAGCCACATTGAAGGTGATGGTTACATCTGCCCTTCTTGGGGATGCTTTCAGATAGTCTGCTCCTGTCTGTGCTGCAGCCATCAGGAAAGTGCAAAGCAACACGCTAATCGTAAAAAGTCTTTGTTTCATGTTCATTGGTTATTCGGTTATTAGTCGTTTGAGGAGTTTTTGCCAAGAGTGGCGATTGGTTATTGTGCTTTTTCGTCCAAGTAACTGTCTTTGAAACCCAAGAAATAGAGCACGCCATCCAGACCGATGGTATTGATGCTCTGCTGGGCGTTAGCCACCACACGGGGCTTGGCGTGGAAGGCAATGCCGAGACCGGCCTGCGAGAGCATGGGCAAGTCATTGGCTCCGTCGCCCACAGCAATGGTCTGCTGCAGATCGACCTTCTCCACCTGTGCAATCAGTTTCAGGAGTTCAGCCTTCCGTTTTCCATCCACAATCTCGCCTACGTAGTTGCCTGTCAGATGCCCCGTCTCGTCTATCTCCAGTTCATTGGCATACACATAGTCGATACCATATTTCTTCTGGATGTATTCGCCAAAGAATGTGAATCCACCACTCAAGATGGCAATCTTATAGCCGTATTTCTTCAGTACATACATCAATCGGTCAACACCTTCAGTGAATGGCAAATTCTCGGCAATTTCACGCATCACACTCACATCCAGTCCCTTGAGCAACTTGCAGCGTTCCGTGAAGCTCTCTTTAAAGTCGATCTCACCACGCATGGCCCGTTCAGTAATGGCTGCCACACGGTCATACACCCCGTTCCTTCTGGCCAGTTCATCTATCACCTCTGTCTGAATCAGTGTGGAATCCATATCGAAGCAAATCAATCGGCGCATTCTGCGATACATATTATCTGTCTGGAATGATCCGTCAATCTCCATTTCGCTCGACATCCGCAGCAATGCCCCATGTAGTGCCTCCTTGTCTTTGGGAGTGCCGCGTACAGAGAACTGAATACATGCCCTCGTCTTCTCTTTAGGATGTTGGATGCTGGCGCGTCCTGATAGTCGTTTGATGCCGTCAATATTCAATCCTTGCTCAGCGATCAAACGGCTTACAGCTTCTATTTGTTGGGCTTTGAGTCGTCTGCCCAATACAGTCAGGATGTAACGGTTCTTACCTTGACGTGCCACCCATGCTTCATACTCATCCATCGTAATGGGTGCAAAACCTATATTTACACCTAATTCGCTTGCCTTGAACAACAGTTCTTTCATCACATACCCAGATTTGTCATCGCTTACCCGAATCAAGATGCCCAACGAAAGTGTTGAATGGATGTCTGCCTGACCGATATCTTGAATGTCCACATCATAGCGCGACAAGATGTTCATAATGCTTGCAGTTAATCCAGGCCGGTCTTCACCTGTAATACGTAACAAAATGAGTTCTTCTATCATATACCGTTTATTCTAAAAAAGCCCCTTCGCTTCCAACTTGGGCACCGACTTCGGAATCAACCTGCAGTGCGCTTGGGGAAGGTTGGGGCTATGCTTTTTTGTCTAATGTGGTGGCAAAGTTAGCGTTTTTGGAGAATTTAGTTGTATATTTCATGAAAAAACTTTAATTTTGTGGCGATTTTTAACATTAAACTTTGTTTTATGGTATTTACGGAACGTGCATACCCCATTTTTGAGCAGGTGATTAAGGATTATCATGTGCACGATAATATTGACCAGCCCATGGTAAATCCATACAAGGAAGGGACGATTGAGTATGATCTCTATACGAAGAATTGGATTGACACGGTGCAATGGCATTTTGAGGACATTATCCGCGACCCACAGATTGATCCTGTGGAAGCATTGGTGCTGAAACGTCGGATAGACAAGAGTAATCAAGACAGGACAGACTTGGTGGAAAGGATTGACTCCTGGTTCTGGACCAAATATAAGGATACGCCCGTGAGATCTGATGCGACCATCAATACAGAAAGTCCTGCGTGGGCCGTTGACAGGTTGTCCATTTTGGCACTGAAGATTTACCACATGAAGGAGCAGGTGGAGCGTGAAGATGCCACTGCTGAACACAAAGCCACATGCCAAAAGAAGCTGGATGTGCTCTTGGAGCAGCGCAAAGACCTTTCGACGGCCATAGACCAACTGCTGGAGGACATCGAGAACGGCAAGAAGTACATGAAAGTGTACAAACAGATGAAGATGTATAATGACCCGAGCACGAATCCCGTGCTGTATGGAAAATGAGAATAGGTTTCGACGCCAAACGTCTTTTCAACAACTTCACCGGATTAGGGAACCACAGCAGGACAACGATTGACATCCTGACGGCTGAGTTTCCTGAACATGAGTATTTGCTCTATACACCCAAGGTGAGGTTGAACGGAGTGACGTTGCCTTATATGGGTAAGAGGGGATGCAAGGTCGTGAAGCCCGAAGGAGTTGTGAGAGGCAGTGTATGGAGAGCCTACGGGTTGGTGAACGACATGAAGAGGGATGGTGTTGAGGTCTTTCATGGATTGAGCAACGAGATGCCAGTAGGCTTGTTCCATTCTGGCATTGCCTCGGTGGTGACCATTCATGATGTGGCATTCAAGACCTTTCCAGACATGTATCATTGGCACGACCGTAAGATTTACGACATGAAATGGCAATATGCCTGCGACCATGCCGATCGGATTATCTGCATCAGCGAATGCACAAAACGAGATGTGCTGGAGTTCTATAATGTACCCGAAAGAAAGGTGGATGTGGTGTATCAGCCTGTCAACCCCATCTATTATGAGCCTATGGAGCGTGAGGAAGTGGCACCCTATATGCTCTATGTAGGAAGCATCAATTCTCGGAAGAATTTGTTGGGCATCGTGAAAGCAATGGAACTGATGCCGAAAGATCTGCAATTGCCTCTGGTGGTTGTGGGAGGTGGCGGAAGTTACAAGAATGAGGTGAAGCGATATATAGCAGAGAAGGGGATGGAGGATCGGTTTGTGTGGCCAGAGATGGTGTTCAGCACAGAACTGAGACGACTCTACAAGAATGCCCAGCTGATGGTTTATCCTTCTTTCTATGAAGGGTTCGGTCTGCCTGTTGTGGAAGCACAATTATGCGGTTGTCCTGTCGTGACGAGCAATGTGAGCAGTCTGCCAGAAGCAGGTGGTCCATGGGCACAGCAAGCAGACCCCAACAGTCCTGAAGACATTTGTGAGAAGATGGTAAAACTGCTGACAGACTCGACATTGCGGCAACAAAGCATCGAGGGTGGCAGAGCGTTTGCGATGGAAACATTTAACCCCCAACGACTGGCAAGGCAGTTGATGGGCATTTATGAAAAAGTAAGACAATAAGATATGGCAAAGACCGTTTATTTAGGAATGATCGGTGACATCATGCACCCAGGACTCATCAACATCATCCATGAAGGGGCGAAATATGGCGACCTGATGATTGGCTTGTTTACAGACAGGGCAATAGCAACACATAAGCGTATTCCCCACCTGACGTATGAGCAGCGAAAGACGGTGATTGAGAACATTAAGGGGGTCAGCCAGGTAGTACCTCAAGAAGAGTGGAGTTATGTGGAGAACTTGAAGAAATACAAGCCAGACTACATCATTCATGGTGATGACTGGAAGACGGGAGCTGACAGTGAAATCAGGGAGCACGTCTTTGAGGTGATGAAGCAGTGGGGCGGTCAGGTCATTGAAATACCCTATACACAAGGCATCAACTCGTCAGCTTTGGCAGAGGAAATCAAGAGCATTGGCACCACACCCGAAGTGAGAATGAAATCACTGAGAAGACTGATTGCAGCCAAGCCCATTGTAAGAATCATGGAGGCACACGATGGTTTGAGCGGACTTATCATTGAGAACTTGCAAATTGAACAAGGAGGGGTGATGGAGGCGTTTGATGGTATGTGGTCAAGTTCGCTGACGGACTCCACCTCGAAGGGAAAGCCAGACATTGAGGCAGTCGATTTGACCACCCGCATGCAGGACTTGACCAATATCTTGGAATGCACCACCAAGCCTATTATTTATGATGGTGACACGGGAGGCAAACTGGAACATTTCGTCTTCACGGTGAGGACGCTGGAGCGTAACGGTATCTCTGCAGTCATCATTGAGGACAAGATTGGTCTGAAGAAAAACTCGTTGTTTGGCACTGATGCCATTCAAACGCAGGACACCATAGAGAATTTCTGCAATAAGATCAAGGCTGGAAAGAACGCGCAGGTGACGAAGGACTTTATGATCATTGCCCGTGTGGAAAGTCTCATTGCAGGCAAGCCTGTGGCTGATGCGTTGGAAAGAGCCTTTGCCTACGTGGAGGCAGGTGCTGATGGTGTGATGATTCATAGCAAGGAGAAGACAGGTGCTGATATCAAAGCGTTCTGCACGGAATTCAGGAAAAAGCACACAAAGGTACCTATCGTGATTGTGCCGACTACGTATGACCAGTTCAGGACAGAAGACTTTGAGCAATGGGGCGTGAACATTGTGATTTATGCGAATCACATGTTACGCGCAGCCTACCCTGCCATGATGAAGGTGGCACGTTCCATCTTGGAAAACCATCGTGCACAGGAAGCACGTGACCTCTGTATGCCAATTAAGGAGATATTGGAATTGATACCTGGAACGAAGTAATAAGAAGAAGAATGATTCAACCCAAATACTTTGTAGAGTCACTGGCAAAGGCCGGCATTGACTTTTTTGCTGGAGTGCCTGACTCACTGTTGAAGAACATTTGTGCGTATCTGACAGACAACGCACCCAAGGAGAAAAACATCATTGCAGCCAATGAGGGAGCTGCTGTGGGTTTGGCGGCTGGACATTATCTGGCTTCAGGAAAGATTCCTGTGGTGTATATGCAGAACTCCGGTTTGGGCAACACGGTGAACCCACTCATGTCGCTGACAGATGAGGATGTGTATAATATTCCCGTCCTTTTGCTGGTGGGTTGGCGTGGTGAGCCAGGCAAACATGATGAACCGCAGCACGTGAAGCAAGGCAAGGTGACCATTCCATTGTTGGATGCGATGGGCATACGAAATACTGTCATGGCCACTGAAGAAGTTGATTTGACCCTGCAATTGGAAGAGGCTGTTACTTATATGAATGAGACCAAACGTGCTTTTGCCTTCGTGATTCAGAAGGGCACGTTCGATGAATACAAGTTACAGTCAGTGGCTGCGTCAGGACTGACCATGAGTCGCGAGGAGGCGATTCAGACTGTGGCAGGAAGTATTGAAGAAGAAGCGATCATTGTATCAACCACAGGTATGATTTCGCGAGAGCTGTTTGAATACCGGGCTAACAATCAAATGGGACATGCCCGTGATTTCCTCACAGTGGGTTCTATGGGACACGCTTCGCAGATAGCCCTTGGCATTGCTTTAGAACAGCCAGAAAGACCTGTCTATTGCTTTGATGGTGATGGAGCAACGATAATGCATATGGGCTCGCTCGGCATTGTAGGAGACATGGGCGTGAAGAACTTCACCCATGTGGTGTTCAATAATGGGGCGCACGATTCGGTGGGTGGTCAGCCTACCGTGGGATTACGTATCAATATTCCTATGGTGGCAACGGCTTGTGGTTATCGATCCGTCGTTTCAGTAGATAATCTGCAAGACCTGAAAGCCGCACTGCAAGGGAGGGGCGAAAGTCCACGACTCATAGAAGTGAAAGTGAAGAAGGGAGCCCGGAAAGACTTAGGAAGACCCACCACAACGCCCATCCAGAACAAGGAGGCGCTGATGGAATTCCTTAAAAAGTAAAGTGGCCAATGATCAATCATAAGAGTGAAAAACGCCCAGCGCATGGACTGGTAGAAACAGCCGTCATCATGGCAGCAGGTTTGGGTACCCGTTTTGGCAAGATGACAGAAACGGTGCCCAAAGGCTTTGTGGAGTGTGGCGATCTTTCCATGGTGGAACGTAGCATTCAGACACTTTTGGTCTGTGGCATCAAGCGTATCATCATTGGTACAGGGTATCTGAAAGAGAAATACGAGGCATTGAAGGAGGTTTATCCGCAGATAGAATGTGTTTTTTCACCAAGATACGCTGAGACGAACAGTATGTACACGTTGTGGAATTGTCGTGAGGTGATAGGTGATGATGATTTCCTCCTGTTGGAGAGCGACTTGGTGTTTGAGAAGAAAGCAATTACAGCCCTACTCGAATGTCCAGAACCAGATGTGATGCTCATCACCCCTGTGACGAAATTCCAGGATCAATATTATGTGGAGTATGGTGAGGGAAACAGGCTGACACGTTGTTCGACGGTTGAGACAGAACTGGATGCGAAAGGCGAACTGGTGGGTATTCACAAACTCTCCAACAAGTTCTATCGTGTCATGTGTGAGGACTATGCCAAGAAGGTGGAGGAGAAACCCAAGTTGGGTTATGAATATGAATTGCTCACCATGTCGCAAGAAATCATGAAGGTGTATGTGTTGCGAGTGGAAGGTTTGAAGTGGTACGAGATTGATGATGTAGATGACCTCAACTATGCAGAACAGCATGTACTGCCTTATTTATAAAGAATAGTTTTATAGTACCTATAGTTGCTATAGTTCCTATATATAATATAATGTATATGGAAAAGATCAAGAGAAACGTGTTGCTGAACCCTGGACCGGCAACGACAACTGATACAGTGAAGTATGCACAGGTGGTGCCCGACATCTGCCCACGTGAGAAGGAGTTTGCGGGAATGATGAAGCAGTTGCGCTCCGACCTTTTGAAGGTGGCACATGCCCCAGAGGACAAATACACTTCAGTCCTTTTCTGTGGTTCTGGCACCATCAACATTGATGTATGTCTGAACTCATTGTTGCCTGCAGGGAAGAAAGTGCTGGTAGTGAACAATGGTGCTTACAGCACCCGTGCTGTGGAGGTGTGCCAATACTACGGACTCCCTCATATCGACTTGAAGTCATCAGTGTATGAACGTCCAAATCTGGATGATGTGAAGAAGGTCTTGGATGAAAACCCCGACATTTATATCGTCTATACCACCCATCATGAAACGGGTACCGGCATTCTGAACCCCATTCGTGAGATTGGTGCCTTGGCACATAAGCATGGGGCCATCTTCGTGACAGACACCACTTCATCGTTAGGTATGATTCCTTTCGACATCGAGAAAGACAATGTGGATTTCTGCATGGCATCGGCACAGAAAGGTTTGATGGCGATGACAGGACTTTCCTTCATCATCGGCAACACAGAAGAGATTCGCAAGTCGAAGGACTATCCAAAGCGTTCCTACTACTGCAACCTCTATATGCAGTATGACTTCTTTGAACGTACTGGAGAGATGCACTTCACTCCTCCCGTACAAACTATCTATGCCACCATGCAGGCGCTCAAAGAGTACTTTGCAGAGGGCGAAGAGGCCAAGTTTGCTCGCCATAGACGTGTTTTCAACGCTATTCACAGGGGTATTGAGCGTTTGGGACTGAAGGATGTCATCAAGCACGAATGGCAATCCGGTCTCGTGGTCTCTGTACTCTATCCTGACGATCCTAATTGGGACTTCGAGAAGGTGCATGACTACTGCTACGAACGGGGCTTCACCATCTATCCTGGTAAGATCAGCACCACTAACACGTTCCGCCTTTGTGCCCTCGGTACCATTGACGAACAAGATATTGACAACTTCTTTGTCGTGCTTGAAGAGGCACTCAACTATTATCATATTCAACTGAAGTAAAGAAAGGTATGGCATCCTACGATATACGACCACTACAACTGCATATTTTAGGCAATCTCATGGCACTTGACCAAGTGTGCCGTGAACATGGCCTACGTTACTTCATTGTAGCAGGCACGATGCTTGGAGCCATACGGCACAAAGGATTCATCCCATGGGACGATGACCTTGATGTGGGAATGCCACGCAAAGATTATGACCAGCTGATGGCGCATGCCAAGGAGTGGATGCCAGCCCCCTATGAAGTTGTGGCTTTTGAAACAGACAGCACATATCCATTACCCTTCGCAAAGATACAAGATGCCAGCACCACCCTCATTGAGCGAATGCACTTGAAGTATCTCGGTGGAGTCTATATTGATGTGTTTCCCCTTGACGGTATGACCTCCAATCCCCTCAAGCAACGTCTGCACCTGATGCGCTACTTCTACTATAAGAAAGTTATTTATTTCCTTTGTCGCGATCCCTACCGACATGGACATGGTCCATCCTCATGGATTCCATTGCTTTGTCGCAAGTTCTATACACTGTCTGGCGTTCAGCGCACTATGCAGAAAATGCAGAAAGCCTACGATTACGACACTGCTGACCTCACCATCGATCATGACTTTGGCAAACGAGGCATCATGCCTCGTAGCGTCTATGGGGAACCCACCCCTGTTGATTTTGAAGGGAAGACGGTCATGGGTGTCCAGCACTCTCACGAGTACCTCACACATCTCTACGGCGATTATATGGTCATTCCTCCTGGTGCCAAGCAGAAGCAGCACAATTTTCATCTACTTGATTTGACGAAACCCTACAAACAAGCATAGTATGGCAAAAGCATTCTCCATCCTCATTCCGACCTGGAACAATCTTCCCTATCTGAAGCTCTGTGTGGAAAGTATCAGGAAGAACTCGTGTGTGGAACATCAAATCATTATCCACATCAACGAGGGTACTGACGGCACATTAGAGTGGGTCAAAGCAGAAGGATTGGACTATACCTATTCGGAACAGAACATTGGTGTATGTCTTGCCATGAACACCATGCGACGATTGGTGAAGACAGACTACATCCTTTTTCTTAACGATGACATGTATGTGTTGCCTCAATGGGATCGAGTGCTGATGGATGAGGTGGAAAGTCTGCCCGACAATTTGTTTTATCTCTCAGGGACGATGATTCAGCCACACGATAAGAACGATGTGGGATTGTGCGCCAACTATGGTGATTCTATTGAGACATTCCAGGAGGAAAGACTGCTGAAGGAATACATGAATGAACCTCGAGAGGATTGGCAAGGAGCCACCCGTCCCCCAAGCCTTGTTCATCGCGACATTTGGGATCTTGTGGGTGGGTATAGCGTAGAACTGACTCCTGGCATGTATAGCGACCCAGATTTCACGGCTAAACTGCTGCTTGTAGGAGTGCGGCATCTAAAAGGACTTGGGAAAAGTCGTATCTATCACTTTGAGACAAAAACCACCAAACGCATCAAGAAGAACGATGGAGCCGTGCAGTTCCTATTGAAATGGGGGCTCTCTAATTCAGACATGCGAAAGCTTATCACACGTCAGGGGGAAGCATGGGAACATCGTCACCAGCCTATTCATACCAACGTCTTGCAAAAGAAACTCCGTCTTGCACGTTTCAAAGCAATATGGTATCTAATCCGCCGAGGGTTCGGCAATGCATGCGATTTTTCAGAATACATAAAGATGTAAAAAACTCCTCGTATGAATCAAAACATATCTGTTGTCATCAACACCTACAACGCACAGAAATACTTAGCGCGTGTACTTGAAACAGCCAAGTCCTTCGATGAGATTGTTGTCTGCGACATGGAAAGCACAGACGACACGATTGTCATCGCCCAGCAATTCGGATGC
Source organism: uncultured Bacteroidales bacterium (assembly GCA_902803605.1). Lineage (GTDB taxonomy): Bacteria > Bacteroidota > Bacteroidia > Bacteroidales > Bacteroidaceae > Minthosoma. The sequence continues at coordinate 16,787 of CADCQH010000127.1, forward strand.
AAAATCGTCACCTTCCCCAAAGGAGACTGCAAAAGCGCTGAACCAGCACGCACTTTCGCTATCCAGTCAGCCACCAGTGACTGGGTACTTGTTGTTGATGCCGACGAACTCATACCAGAGGCACTCCACGACTATCTCTATGACTTTATCCAACACCCTGAAGACATACGAGGCCTTTACATTCCCAGAAAGAATTACACCATGAACACCTTCCTGCCCAGTTCATACCCTGATTACCAACTGCGATTCTTCATTCGAGAAGGCACTGAATGGCCTCCTTACGTACACACCTTTCCTACTGTACAAGGTAAGGTCAGTCATTTGCCGAAATCACGTAAAGACCTTGCCTTCCGTCATCTTGATGATTCCACCCATGCAACCATTGTACGCCTCAACAACTATACAGAGAACGAGGTGGAAAAGAAATCAGGGAAACGTGTCACATTGTTCAAAATGGTATTTTCGCCCCTCAACCGTTTTTTCAAACTCTACTTCCTCAAAGGTGGTATCTTCTATGGCATTCCTGGGTATGTGCAAGCCATGCGTTCAGCCATCTACAAATTCACTGTTCTTTGCAAACTATATGAGAAGCAGATTGGGTTAAGATAAACCAAACAACCTTTTCTACTTACGAATATAGATATCTGCATCCTGCTTTTGTAGTTGCTGATCTTCTATAATATACTGTTCTACATCAATAAATGTAGTACAAGAGTCGGCATACTGTTTATCTTTTGAGAAGTAGAGTTTTTCGACTTCCGCAAAGTAATTAGTGGTGACATGAGGGAGAGCTGTCTGGAAATAGAATCTTGAAGGATAGCCGTACCCCTTCTGTTGAGACTGCAAACAACCATATTCAAACAAATACCTAACACGTGATTCCGAAAACTGTCCGACATACACTTTCCCTTCAACAGGTTCGAAACCAAAGAAATCAGAGAATTTGTACTCTTCTTGATTCCAGTGTTTGGGAAGTTTCACAGATACCATAAAAATAATGGCACATACAGCAAACGTGAATGTCATCAGGTTCTTTAGATATTTCCATTTATTCAAGAAATACCATAGCATCAAAAACAGAAGAATGGGCATCAATGCATTCAAACTACCACACTTTTTGCTCCCCCATGGATGAGCTTGAGCAATGGATGCAATGATGAAGAAGATGTTCAAAATCATCAAGCCCCATGTCAATAAATATAATGAATCATTTCTCTTCTCTTTTCCGTAATTCTTCCATAAATAGATGATAGACAATCCTATAGGAATCCACCACCATGTCAATAGTCTTGTAGGATTGGTAGAAATGTATAATTCATCATAATTCACATTGATGGTGTTTTTTCCCATTTGGTACTGTAAACTAAACATCAATATACAGACACCCACTACTACAACAAATAACAAGAGCAATGTTATGCGAGGCCATGAAAGCAAACGTTCTTTATACATCCTAAACAACAGAGTCGCTATCAACAGTGCTACTGTTGGCAATATCGAATAGCGAGAAGATATTGCGATGGCCGAGCAAACACCTATTGCTCCATAAAGCCATAGTTTTTTCTTCAGTTCTGCAAACAAAGTCCAATAGCACACCAACAATGTAAAAAACATTTCCATACTATAAGGACGTATATTTGTTGGCATAGTTGTATGAAGGGTCACAACGATGCCGCAAGCAAGTAGGGAGAATACGCCATCTTGGGTTATCCTTTTCACGATTCTTTCCACAAGTATCACATAGCCAACAAAGAACAAGAATGGGAGCAACCTTAACCAAATTGATGCGTCTGAAAACATGCTCCACACATATAACAACAACGAAAAGCCTCCCGGGTCGAGATTATAATGTGCGTTTGTATCTATTACATCTGTCACTCCTAATGTCGGTGCATAGGGCGAAGAATAATGATTGAGACCTTTTGAAATGAAAAACTGACCACTCTCATCAAAACCCAAATACGGATTCAAGATGCCCACTGCATGAACTACAAGCAGCAACACAATTACGGATTTTATCACTTTTTGCATTTCAAGCCATTATTGATTTTGCGGAAATCCGACAAGGCGCGCCAACCTATCTTAACGATTCTTTTCAAATTAATGGAATTCACCCCCTTCATCCGCGGGCGAAAAGTAATCGGATACCACTGAATGCTTTCTTTCCATTTGACAGCAATAGCCGTAATTGCCACATTACATAAGAAGTAATCCTTCGGGATCTTCTCTATAATCGCCTTCAATCTTTCACTTCGCATAAGACGGAAAGGAGTATTGGCATCCAGCACCCATTCATGGAATAACAGCCACACAACCAGCCTTAAGATCTTTGTCACCACCACTCTGCTCCATCCATCCTGACGTCCTATTCTATGCCCTATTTGAAAATCATACTGATTCCTATTATCATACATTTGCCAAAATTCGTCTGGATTCGTCTGTCCATCACTATCTGTCTGAAATATAAAATCCGCACCTTGCGAAATGGCGTAACGATATAAATAGAGGACAGTACTTCCATGTCCAGAATTCGGCTTGTCAAGGGCAATTAGCAATGGCTTTTCTTGCTGCATCTGATCAAGTTTCTCCCATGTATCATCCTTACTTCCATCGTTAGCCACAACTAAACGGCTTTCGCCTCCAATCTTTTCAACAATACCCAGCCATAGATCCACGACCTCTTCAATATTAGCCGATTCGTTATAGGCTGGCATCACAAAATAAATCTTATCTTTTTCCATAACTTATTTCACGGATTTAAATGTTATGTACCTGTTGAGACAAAACTGAACTATGGCCACAAAGATGATGGATAGAACTTTGGCTACAATTTCGTCTATATGATAATAAACAATCAATACATAAAGAATTGCGTTACTTAACAGAAGACCAGCAAGTCCAATGGAAAGAAAGAGAAAGAAACGACGAAACACTCTATCTTTCACTTTGAAGTTATAACGGCGATTCAAGTAGAAACTTGTCGTTATACCTGATAAAACACTTATACTATTTGCCAACAAAATCGAGCACTGGAACACCTTAACAATCAGTGTATATATACAAAAATCCACACCAGACGAGAAACATCCGATGATTCCATACAGAATCAATTTTGAGAACTTGGCATATATCTTCTTTATACTCATATCACCATTTTAATGATATATGATAATGTAGGGTCAAAGGTACGCCTTTTTCCTCACACAAACAAATAATCCTTCACTTTTCAAACCTTAAAAGGACATTATGAGGGGTTTTCTCCCTCGTTTTAGGGATTTTCCTACCGATTCATCTTACATTAAGCCCTACCTTTGCCACCCATTTCAAAAATACCAAGAAGGACTTTTCTATGAGTTAAAATCACATCATGAACACATCTGCAACAGGGGTTGCCCCTGAACTCCCCGAACTGTATGCTTTGCAGTGAGGAAGTCTTTGGTGTGTTCTTTGACATTTTGCTACAATTTCTTGCTACAGTTGTTTTCATGTACTGACGTGGTGCTCTCTTTCTGATGCGTGCCATCTACTATTGTATGCTTTATTCTCAACAACTAATCTTAAAAAGATGTGATTTTATGAAGTACAAGATTAAATTGGAAAACTTAAAAACTGGCGAGGTGGCCTTTATTACGGCCCGCGCCAATGAGAAGGCAGAAGTGCTCTGCCCCAAAATCAAAGTTGCACTGCACCTCCCCTACACTGATTATGGTCGCCACCGTTTTGTGGCAAGGGGATACACCTATGTGATTGAGGAGCGTGTCATGTGGGAACCCGAAATCCTTTGGGAGTACGACCTCAAGCCTGGTCCCTATCGAAGTAGCGAACGCATCACTGTCGAACGCATCTTCACCACCATCGGCTCCTCCATCCTCTACATACAAGATGGTCATTGGGCCAAAGAACAGCAAATCCGTTGCACTTTTGTGCAGCGGATTTGCTATCACTCTATGCATCGTTCAGTTCTATCACCTCTAAATCTTTGATTTCTTTCCCTTCGATGACGAAACGCACCAAAGTGCGCACCTCGTGAAAGCCATAACGTCCTGCAGCCCCAGGGTTGATGTGCAGGCAGTTGATGGTCGGGTCGTTCATCACTTTCAGCAGATGGGAGTGTCCTGAAATGAAGAGTTGGGGAGGTTTGGCGTAGATCTGTCGTCGGATGCTGGCATCATACTTGCCTGGATAGCCGCCGATATGCTTCATCAACACCTCCACCTCTTCGCACTTCCATCTGTACACCTCTGGAAATTGGATTCGCACATCGCCGCTGTCAATGTTTCCATACACGGCACGTAAAGGAGCTATCTCTGCCAGACGATTCGCCACCTCCATGTTGCCAATGTCGCCTGCATGCCAGATCTCGTCACACTCCTTAAAGTACTTTTCGTATCTTTCGTCCCAGCAACCATGGGTGTCGGAAAGCAATCCTATTCTACACATGAAGTTTTTATTTCTGCTTATTGTGTCACCTCTGCCGCCTTGTCCTTCTTCATGTAGGTGGCAATCATGTTCCTCACCTCGTAGGGGTGCTGCACAAACTCCACACGATGAGAGGTGCCACCGCTACCCACCAGTTCAATGGCACCAGTCTTCAGCATTCGCTCAAAGAATGTCTGGTAGAAGTTCACTGTCTCCACCTTGAAAAGTGGTATCTCCGTCATTTTGATATCGAAGATGCCATCCTTCTGAATGAAACGGTTGTTCGTGATGGCAAACTCCGTACGATTACGGATGAAGAAGCCGAAGCCGATGAGTCCGAGCCCCACCAAGCACACCACCACACATACGCAGAACAGTGTCAGCATGTTGTTATTGAAATCATTGTAATGTGTATAAGCAATATACACCATACCAGCCACACTCAGCAAAATGAGCAGAATACCCCATGCCGTGTAGCGGAAATTGTACGACCAATGCAGTCGCCCTTTGAAGATGACCTGTTCGCCAGGTTCCAAGGTTTTCTCAATAAAGTTTGCCATAATCTTCTATTAATTTGTCAAAAGAATCAATCATTTCATCTCCTTATGGTACCAGCACTTTTCGCTTGCCCTTGATGAGGATTCCCCTTGCATCAGAGGAGGCTGGACGACCACTCATATCGTAGGTAGAGATCGATGAGGAAGGCGTAGTGGCTTGGATCTCTTCGATAGCTGTACCCACCTGAGCGACCAGATAGTCCTTGCCTGCCTCTGTGGAGAGATCATATTCATATACCTTCTTGACGGACAGTTTGGGAGTCGTGGTCAAGGACTTCGCCAAAAGTGGATCCTTGATGTCGGCTGGGGCATAGAGCGAATTAGGGCACTCACCACTTGCCTCCGTCAGACCTTCTCCTTCCAAGGGTACATAAGAGCGCAGACGCAAGACGCCACCAATGGTAGAATGGATGGTGGCCACCTGCAAACTACCCTCTTCCCAAATCATGCCGACCTCGAATCCACCACGAGCTCGCAAACCTGATACAGACCCCTCTTTCCATTTGGTGGGGAGGGAAGGCAGCAGATGGATGGCACCATCATGGCTTTGTAGCAGCATCTCTGCAATACCTGCCGTTGCACCAAAGTTTCCATCAATTTGGAAAGGAGGATGGGCATCGAAAAGGTTGGGGAAAGTACGTCCATTAGGATATTTCTTCGTGTCATCATCACTCTCTGACGGCAGGAGTTTGAGCATATTGCTCAAGATGGTCAGTGCATGGTCGCCATCGAGCATACGTGCCCAGAAGCAGATCTTCCAACCCAGGCTCCAACCTGTTGCTGCATCACCACGATCCTTGAGAGTCTGCTTGGCAGCAGCAAAAAGTTCGTTGTGAGAATAGGGACTAATCTGGTTAGATGGGAAAAGGCCATAAAGATGAGAGATGTGGCGATGCTGGTACTCACTTCCATCTGCATCGACAAGCCATTCAAGCAGCTGCTTGCGACTGCCTATCTGCATAGGAGGCAACTGCGCCAATGCATTTTTGAGGGTCTGCTGGTATTCCGAATCCTCACCCAATATCTCAGCAGCATGAAGGGTGTTCGACAAGGCATCGAAGACAATCTGATTGTCCATCGTACATCCAGCAGTGATAGGAGTTGACTTGCCAGCAGGACCTTGTTCTGGACTGACTGAAGGCACCACGACCAACCAATTGTGGTATGATGGATGTGGCTGCATGTAATCGAGATAGAAGTCTGCAGTACCCTTGATGACTGGGTACCACTCGCGAAGCCATTCCTTGTCACCAGTATAGAGATAGTGCTGCCAGAGATGAGTGGCGAGCCATGCACCACCATTAGGATACATACCCCAGAAAGCACCATCCACAGGACCAGCAATGCGCCAAATGTCTGTGTTGTGATGTGCCATCCAACCATTGCATCCATACATCTGCTGCGCTGTAATAGCACCCGTCTGACTCAAATCCTTGATCATGGAGAAGAGGGGCTCAGAAGTCTCGGACAAGTTGCAAACCTCTGCTGGCCAGTAGTTCATCTCCGCATTGATGTTGATGGTATATTTCGAATCCCATGGGGCATCACGCTTGTCATTCCATACACCTTGCAGGTTGGCAGGCTGACCACCTGGCTGGGAAGAAGAGATAAGCAGGTAGCGACCATAGTTGAAGAGCAAGGAAACCATGCCCCAGTCCTTACTGCCAGCGAAGGCATCCAAGCGCTGGTCAGTAGGCAAGTCACGATTGGAAGTCGATGGCAAAGAGAGGTGTACACGATTGTACTGCTTCTGATAGGCTTCGATATGGCGAGCCAGCAAGGTTTCATAGTCATATTGGGCGATATCATCCAAATACTTCTGATTCTTGGCTGTTGGACTACCCGTCACATCATTATAATTGACGAAGTTCGTGGCAGCAGAGATGTAGAGTGTAGCAGTTTTTGCCCCCCTCACAGCTATCATACCACTTGAACTTGCTCTTACCGTACCATCACTCTCCACTTGATACACACATTCTGCCCTCAACTTGCCATCAACGGCCTCATGACCTACACCTTGAATCGTGGCAACGATGCCATTACTGTCCTTCTTTTTGTAGGAGGTGTTGAATGTGCAGGCATGCTGTATCATAAAATTGATCTCCTTCTCCGACTCAATCCGCATGACAATCACGCCATCAGCCATCGAAGCAAAAGTGGTTCGTTTATAACGGTAGCTTTCATCATTCTTCTTAACGGTAAAAGATACGGTCGAAAGGGCTTTCTGCAAATCCAACTCACGATGAAAATCACTTGCATCGTTGTCAGAGAAACTCTGGCTGGAGATGGTCAGACTACCCAATGTCAGATACTTCATGCCGTGAGGTCCTACCACAAACTGGTTATTGATGATGCTTTCAGCCTCAGACTCCTTGCCGCTGAAAATGAGGTTTCTGACCTGTTCCAAATAATTCAGCGAGGTTTTGCTGTTGTTGTTGTGAGGACCACCAGACCAAAAAGTCTCTTCGTTCAATTGTATCTCGTCCTTCTGAATTCCTCCATAGACCATTGCCCCTAAATGGGAATTACCAATGGGAAGTGCCTCCAACCAAATCTTAGCAGGAGTATCATACCATAACTTCTCTGTGTTATCATCTTGCGCCATCACCACACCAATTGGCAGGAACATCGCAAGGAAAAAGATTAGTTTCTTCATTCAATAAGTGTATTTAACTAATGTCTGTTTTATGCCAAACTGTTACTTAATGCTTTCCAAGAAATCACGAAGTTGTTCTGCCTCCACATCTCCCATCTGATATTCTTTCTCTGCATCATCCTTCACCATCTTGAGCCACAAGGTGTATGCTTCCTCTGCTTCCTGCATCCAGTGGTCACGATCAATGAAGAGGTTGTCGCCACAGTTCTGCATGACGAAATTGGCGTATGCCTGTTCGTACTGCTTGTAACTGCGATGGATATGCTGAAGTATCTCCTTCAAGTCATCGGCTGAGCCAATGGTACCATTCTCGATGTCACGCACCACGCTGTCCAATTCGCTCTTAGGAGCCAACAAACCCATCATATCGACCCAGCGCCCTCCATTGCACTCATCTGTTTCAGCCGTGTTGCGCTGGAAGCAATGATAGAGGAAGAGTTTGAGCACCAGGTCATAATACTGGATACCCTTCAATAAAGCGGCTCGCTTGATCTTGCAACCATGATAAGTGAACACCTCCGTGCTCTCAGGATTCTTCTTCAGCAAATCTTCAAGGATGCTCTTTCCTTCCAATACAGACTGCACGATGTATGGGTTGGGGAAGGCGAAATTGATGATGTCGTTGCGAGAACTGAGTGGACGCTTGTCACGCTTCGGCCACTTACCCACATCGCGCCATGTGCCAACTGTACGAATGTTGATGCCAGGCACGAGGCACGTCTCCCGTCCTTCTGCAATCACATAACTGAAGGGGAGTTTTTGTACCTGTGGGTGATTCTGCACCTTACCCATCACCATCGAGAAAGAACCGATGTGAGCAGGCCACAGGATGTGGCTACCCGATGCCGTCTTGCTGCCACGATCGAGGGTTCCCCAATGGATGGGTCCCATCTTATAGGCATGGTTACTCTGATTGGTGCCAGAACCAGCATTGTAGAAAGAGAAGGCACCACCAATGAGCAGGGTGCTCTTATGATGGCTGGTGGCAAATGGACCACAGAAGGCTGCACAAGATTCGCCATTATCCATATAGCTGTTGGCAAAGAACACGCTCGCTTCTGACGAGAAGCCCTTTCCTATATGCACTGATTCACCCACGAAACTGGCATAGACTTTCGCACCATCAATCACGCTCGCACCAGCAGCCACCACACTGTCCTCGATGATGACATCAGAACCAATCAGCGTGCCTGCATCATCTGTGCTCATAATGGTACAGTTATTGAGTTTGCAACTGCCTTGCACCTCACATCCTTCTCCAATCTTCACATTGCTCATCTCCTTCACATCCACCACACGAGAACCTGAACCTATATGAGGAGTTGACAATGGAGCGTTGGCAGTTGAGAGTTTGGCCAATTGTCTGGCCTTGGGGAAGTTCACCATCAGCCATGCCAACTGTGCTGTCAAGCCTTCGAAGATGACGATGTTAGCATCACCTCCTTCATTCAGCACTGAGATTTCTGTACCATTACCAAAGGTGCTGTCCTCCTGATTGGTGATGATACCCACATTGGCCACATAGCAGCGGTCGCCAATCTGCGTGTTGGAAATATAGCCACGAACATTCTCCACCAGACAGTCGTCGCCTATTGTCACATTCCTCAAGGTGGCATTTCTCACACAGCAGCGACGACGGAAGCCTTCTTCCACCTCGACTGAGCCACTCAAGCCACCAATCTCCACATGTCCGTAGAGCAGTACGTTCAACATTTGGGTAGGCACAAAAGCCTCGTCCACCAAGATGTCCGACCAATCTTCAGCCCAACATCCACGCTCTTCCAACTGAGCGATTTCGTTTACAGTCAGTTCTCTCATTTTATTTCTCCGTTGGTGTTATAATTATCATACAAAAAGTCGTTGTAAGGATATTTCTGCACATGCAGCTCGCGCACTCGCTTATACAGCAGTTCCCTCAGTTCATCGATATGTTTCCGTTCCTTGGCAGAGATAAAGAAGCAGTTGTCATTGAGTTTCGCCATCCAAGTCTTCATCAACTCATCCAGAGGGATGTTCTCCTTCGTACGTGGGGTCAGGTCATCCTCCTCCTTCTCCACCCAAGTGTAGGCATCAATCTTATTAAAGACGATCATCATGGGTTTGTCAGCACAGCCAAGGTCGCCCAAGGTCTTCTCCACCACCTGAATCTGCTCTTCAAAGTCTGGATGGCTGATATCCACAATATGCAGCAGCAAGTCTGCCTCACGCACCTCATCCAGCGTACTCTTGAACGACTCCACCAAATCCGTCGGCAATTTGCGGATGAAACCCACAGTATCAGACAAAAGGAAGGGCAAGTTCTCGATAATCACCTTCCTCACGGTCGTGTCGAGCGTGGCGAAGAGTTTGTTTTCAGCAAAGATGTCGCTCTTTGAAAGCAGGTTCATCAACGTCGATTTCCCCACATTCGTATAACCCACCAGCGCCACACGAATCAGCCTTCCTCGATTCTTCCTTTGGGTTGTCTTCTGCTGGTCAATCTCCACCAATCGTTGCTTCAGGAGTGAGATGCGATGACGGATGATGCGTTGGTCCATCTCCAACTGGGTCTCACCTGGACCACGAAGTCCCACGCTACCACCTCGCTGACGTTCCAAGTGTGTCCAAAGTCGGGTCAGTCGTGGAAGCATATAGCGATACTGTGCCAACTCCACCTGTGTCTTGGCTGCAGCAGTCTGGGCACGCATGGCAAAGATGTCGAGGATCAAGCTCGTTCTGTCCAATATCTTCACTTGCAACGCCTTCTCGATGTTCCGTATCTGCTTGGCAGAGAGTTCATCATCGAATATCACCATGCCTACAGGGTCTTCCTCGTCATCCTTCTGCCTGATGAAGTCAGCAATCTCTTCCAACTTTCCTGTGCCGATATAGGTCACGCTGCTCGGCCCATTCACCCGTTGTGTGAACCGCCTGACCACTTTCGCCCCAGCCGTATCAGCCAGAAACTCCAGTTCGTTCAGATATTCTGTCGTCTTCCGCTCGTTCTGCTGTGGCGTGATAAGACCCACGATCACAGCCGTTTCCACCTTCGCTTCCTTAATAAATTCCTTCATCTTCTTCTATTTTGGTTGCAAAGATAGAAAAAAAGAATGGAAGAATGGAAAAATTCTCCAATTTTCCGTACCTTTGCAGCCGATTTCACGATGAGAGTACTAATCATTAACACATCTGAGCGTGTCGGAGGCGCAGCAATTGCTGCCAATCGACTCATGAAAGCCTTGAAGAAGAATGGTGTCAAGGTGAAGATGCTTGTGCGCGACAAACAGACGGATCACCTCACAGTTTTCTCTGTCGGGCACAACTGGACACAGCCCATCAAGTTCGTTTGGGAGCGCTTGTGCATCTTCATGGCCAACAACTTCAATCGCAAGAACCTCTTCCAAGTGGATATTGCCAATACAGGCACAGACATCACCCAACACACAGAGTTTCAACGGGCTGACGTCATTCATCTGCATTGGGTCAATCAAGGTTTCCTCTCTTTGGCGAATATCAACAAAATCCTGCATACAGGCAAGCCTGTCGTCATCACCTTGCACGACCAATGGTACTTCACGGGCATCTGCCACTATTCAGGCAATTGTCAGAAATACCAAGAGCTCTGTCATCATTGCGAACTGATCAAGGGCAACCTATTAGGTGACCTCGCCAAACAAGTTTTTCTCAAAAAAGAAAAGATATACAGCGATGCCCAATTGACCTTTGTGGGATGCAGTCAATGGATGGCGAATTTGGCCAAGACCTCTAAACTCACTCAGGGTCACAGGGTTGTTAGCATCCCCAATGCCATCGACACAGACCTCTTCTGTCCTCAAGACAAGAAGCAGGCACGATTGGCATTCAAACTGCCCACAGACAAGCGTCTCTTGCTCTTTGGTTGCCAACGCATCACAGACGAGCGCAAGGGTTTCCATTACTTGGTGGAAGCCTTGCAACTCCTAAAGCAACAACAGCCCAACCTCGCCAAAGGTACAGAAATCGTTGTAGTGGGAGGTGAAGCAGATAGTATTCGCCACAAAGTCCCCTTCAACATCTTCCCAATCCGTTATGTCAGCGACCCTCAGAAGATGGTACAGCTCTACAATGCGGTTGACCTCTATGTCACTCCATCTCTGCAGGACAACCTGCCCAACACCATCATGGAATCGATGGCATGTGGCACTCCTTGCGTAGGTTTCAACGTTGGTGGTATCCCTGAGATGATTGACCACAAGGAGAATGGTTATGTGGCCACCTATAAAGACGCACAAGACTTTGCCAACGGTATCCTCTGGATCTTGGCTGCAGACCAAGGAGTCTTGAGCCGTCAGGCACGCAACAAGGTAATGACCACCTACAGCGAAGACGCTGTTGCGTTTAAATATAAAGATGTGTATAATAGTTGAGGGTTTCTTGGCGAGCCAAGCGTGCTAAAGATACGATTAAGGGTATAGAGTTTGGAGTTAAAATGAAGTTCAGTATCATCACCGTCACATACAATGCTGAGGCGACCCTTGAGCGAACACTACAAAGTGTTGCGCAGCAGACGCACCCAGACATTGAGCATCTGATTATTGATGGCGCCTCCAAGGACAAAACTTTGGAGATAGCCCATCGATACCCTCATGCCATTGTGATGAGTGAGCCTGACAAGGGACTCTATGATGCCATGAACAAAGGGCTCCAACGTGCCACAGGTGACTTTCTCTGTTTTCTCAACGCAGGCGACCAATTGCACAGCAAGGACACATTGGCACACCTTGCACAATCAGCGACCAATGCCTCATTGGCTTCCGATTCCTCGTTGCCTTTCGATTCCTCGTTGGTTACCGATGGTTCTCCCATCGGCGTTCTCTATGGCGACACCCACATCGTCGATGCCCAAGGCCACTTCCTTCGCAATCGTCGCCTCACGCCTCCAGAGCATCTCACTTGGCGTTCCTTCAAAGACGGCATGTTGGTTTGCCATCAGGCTTTCTACGTCAACCGTCAGATTGCCCTTTCGTACGATTTGTCGTATCGTTTCTCAGCAGACTTCGATTGGTGCATTCGCTGCATGAAAGAAGGAGAGCTGCGAGGCATGCAGAACCTCTATCTTCATGAGCCCATCGCTGACTACTTGGCAGAAGGTATGACGACAGCCAACCATCAGGCATCCCTCAAAGAACGATTCAAGATTATGGCAAAGCATTATGGGCTTATGCCAACCATTGGACAACATATTTGGTTTATATTCAGAGTTTTAGTTAAAAAGTAAAAGTAAGCATGAAGAGATTTCGTCCTTCTAAGCC
>CADCQH010000128.1 GCA_902803605.1 uncultured Bacteroidales bacterium
AGCGATAACTTCGATAACTTCTTTAACTTCAATCAAGTTGAGTTCCCGAAACTTGTATCTTTCATTCTTTCATTCTTTCATTCTTTCATTTTTTCATTTTTTATTGACGCTCCGTGCCGCAATACGGCCTGAAACCATCACCTCAGTCAGGGCATTGCCACCCAGTCGGTTGCCGCCATGAATGCCACCCGTCACTTCGCCAGCAGCAAAGAGTCCAGGAATGGGCCGGCCTGAAGTGTCCAATACTCTGCGCCACAAGTCAACCCGCAATCCCCCCATCGTATGATGGGTTGACGGTGCCATCACCCTGATGGTCAGCATCACGCTGTCCAATGTATAGGTGGACTTGTCGTAAGTGCCGTCTTCATTCTTTTTCGCCCGTCCGATGAGAGATGTGGCAAATTTCTTGTCTATGTCGTCAGGTTCTTTCCCCTCCATGATGGCGGCATCATAAGAACGGATGGTCTTGATGATTTGTTCAGCAAGAGCATGCAATTTCAGTGACTTCAAGAGTTCTGGAAGCTGTTCCACTGTTCTGGCATATTGTCTGCCAGGGATGTCAACACCCCTAATGTCATTGGGTTCTGAGGAATTCTCACCAGCAATATAGAGAAAGGCACCCGACTTGCCATTGATGGTAACACCTGTCTTGAATGCCCTGAGTGCCAACACATCACGTTCCTGCGACTCATCCACAAACCGTTTACCCGTTTCAGGGTTCACGAAGATAGCATCTGAGACACTGCCGAAGGCGATGTGACCATCATCGACATAAGCCTGCGGCATCAACTGGGTCCATCCCATGCCTGTGACGGCTGCACCCACATCTTGAGCCATCTCGATGCCATCACCTCGCATCGAGGAGCGGTTGGTGGATTCCATCTGATGACTCAGGTATTCTGGTTTCCAATAGAGATTGGTGTTGAGGACTTTGCTGATGTTGGCGGCATAACCACCAGAGGCGATGATCACACCCTTCTTGGCATGTGCCTTCACCTTCGAGCCGTCTTGCCTTTCAGCCTTCACTCCTGTCACACGGTCGCCATCCATGATGAGTTCGTAGGCCGTTGTGGATTTCAGCACCTTATTCTTTGGATTGGCCTTCATGAAGGAGGCGTATGGCGCCATCACGTAGGCACCCCAGTTCCCGTCGTAGAATTCAGGAGTCCCGTCACCATCCGTGTCAATGTGAGCACCCTTCATCCTGTTGCCCCTATACCACATCTCGCCTGTAATCATGATTTGCTTCTCGATGAACTCCACACCCATCGACTGCAACCACGGTTTCAAAGCCGAACCCTCTTCCACCATCTGCTTCACCAACTCCACATCACCGTATGACCACTTGTTGCCTTCCGCACTCTGACGCAGACCGCCGTAGTAGGTCTGGAAGATGTGCAGGTTATCAGTGGAGAACAACGTGAGCTTTGTTTCTGGCACTCCACTCTGCAACTTGGGTTTCGCCCATGCCATATAAGCACTGATTTCCTTTTTCAGTGCCTGAAGGATAGGACGGTATTCACGATGGACACCGCGCTGTGCCTGTTCCGCTGTTTTGCCTGGCGTAAAATCATGTGTCGTGTAATAGAGGCTGTCAAAGTCCTCTTCCGACCAGTTCAAGATGGTTTGTAGTTCTTCGATGCAACCTGTGCCCATCTTGGCCTTCTCATACATCTGTCCATCATATCCCTTTCCCATGGTGGCATCGGGTTGGGAAGGCTCCCACACCAAGTAGGGGATGACGCTCTGATAGAGGCCGCCCGATACCAGGGTGTTGCCACCCATCTCGCCGTTCTTCTCCAATATCACGACAGTATTGCCCTCGGCAGCAGCCTCGGCAGCAGCAGCCAATCCGGCACCGCCCGCACCCACAATGACCACGTCCCACGTGTCATCAATGTCCTCGGTCTTCCCTTGCAGATTGTTCCTTCTGAACTGGTCGAGGTCTGATACCTTGGCATCCTCCGCAGCTTGTGCCACAGCGTTCATCAAGGCATGGCTGGTGACTGTGGCACCCGAAATGGCATCCATGCCAATCCCGTTGGCAGAAATGATTTGCGGAATCAACTGTTCAAAGGCACAATCACCAATGTGAGGGGTTTCCTCTTGCGCCAGAACATCTATGTTGGTAATGCACGAGTCGTTGAATGTAGCTTTGATGGTAATGGGACCGTTATGCCCGTTGTAGGTGGTTTCATAACTTCCCGCCACGAACCTGAGGGGCTTGTCTTCTGCACATCCGTACAGAGCCAAGGCTACCAGCATGGCATAAATGGTTCTTTTCATGATGTCTGTCTTCATTATCTCATTCTTTCATTTTCTCATTCTTTCATTTCCTCATTTTTCATATCCCGCTTCCTACGCACACTCACCTTCACGTCACGCTGCTTTCTGACTTCCTTGGCACGTTCCTTCTCTTCTTTGGTTTCTCGCTGTGCTGGAGTATTTTCAACCTTCACCTTAGGGGTCTTTTCCACTTGGGGCTTAGGCTCTTTGGGAGCTTTAGGTACCTTGGGGGTCTTCTCAACCTTTACTTCAGACTCCTTCTCTACCTTTGACTTTGAGGTCTTCTCAACCTTTGATGAGGACGGGTTCTCTACCTTTGGCTTAGGGGTCTTCTCAACCTTTGCTGTAGGTTGTTTAGGTTCCTTCTCTGCTTTCACCTCGGTAGTGGCTGTTTTCTTTTGAGTAACTCTGGGAGTTGCATTAGCAGCTGTCTTGGAAGCCGTCTTGGAGGTGGCTGGTTTGAAGGTGGCTGGTTTGGAAGGAGTCTTGGGGGTTGAAGCAGCCTTGGGGTTGTCCAACTGCACCTTAACCACCTTGGGAGTGTAGGCTTTTCCTTTGGCTTTAGCACGTCTGGCAGCCAGTTTATCCTTTTGAGCTTGACGTCTGGCACGCTCCAACTCACGAGTCAGACGATTCACTTCACGTTCATCCTCCCGCCATTGTGTCCTGCTGGCACGTGTTTTCTCCTTTGCGGTCTTGATGCGGTCTTTCAATTCCTGCACAATGGAGTCATTGGCCGTCATGACTCTGGTCTGCGCATACAAAGGCGTACTCCACCCAAAGGAGAGCATCACATATAGGAATAGGATAGTAAGATTTTTCATGTCAATACAATTTATGCTGTGCCTACAATAATTCCACTGTCTGCACAAGTTTGTTGCTATTTGAGCCCTTGATGAGGATGAGGTAACCCTGAGGTTTCTGAGTGGCGATGGCTGCCTTCACCTCCTCCACATTAGCAAAAAGGCGGTACTGATCAGGATGATGGGTTTTTGCAAAGTTCTCACCCACCAACCACACTTGTTCGAAACCACCTTCACCCAACTGGTCAATCACTTTCTGATGTTCTTCCTCCGAAACAGCACCCAGTTCACCCATCTGCCCAAGGATACACATCTTGTGGTCAGCAGGAATAAGACGGAAGTTGTCAAGTGCAGCTTTCATGCTGGTGGGATTGGCATTGTAAGCATCCACCACCAATTTGTTGTCCTCCGTAACGGTCAACTGACTACGATTGTTCGATGGAGAATATTCTTCCAACGCTGCACTGATGTCTTTGGTTGGCACATCAAAGTAGGTGCCGATGCAGGCTGCAGCCAAAGCATTGTCAAGGTTGTACGAACCAATAAGGTGAGTCTGTACAGTTACTGGTTGCGCATCAGGCATTGAGCACCATTGGAACTTCAGGAATGGGTTGCACTCGATGAGTTCGCCCTTTACCAGCAGGTGTTCCGCCTCTTTCTGGCCATACTTCACCAGTTTCAATCCCTTGCTGATGCCTAAGAGGTGCGGATTGTCGTTGTTGATGAAAATGGTACCCTGCAACTCTCTGATGAAATCATAGAGCTCGCCCTTGGTGCGAATGACACCTTCGAAAGATCCGAAACCCAGCAAGTGCGCCTTTCCCACATTAGTGATGATGCCGAAATCAGGCAAAACAATCTCCACAAGCGTCTTGATTTCCCCTGGATGGTTAGCCCCCATCTCAACGACAGCAATATCATGCTCCTTCGTCAGTTGCAACAGAGTCTTCGGCACTCCGATGTGGTTGTTGAAGTTACCCT
This sequence comes from uncultured Bacteroidales bacterium, assembly GCA_902803605.1. Lineage (GTDB taxonomy): Bacteria > Bacteroidota > Bacteroidia > Bacteroidales > Bacteroidaceae > Minthosoma. The sequence goes on from CADCQH010000128.1 coordinate 4,071, forward strand.
GTGTGTAAAGCACGTTGTATTTCTTCTTCAGCACTGAAGCAATCAGTTCTTTGGTCGTTGTCTTGCCATTCGTGCCTGTAATACCGATGATGGGCGTGCCCAGGTGGACACGATGGTATTTGGCCAGTTGCTGCAGGGTCTCTAAAACATCATCCACTAAAATCAGCCTCTCATTGTCCTCCTCAGCATATTCCTTCTCATCAATCACAGCGTATGCAGCGCCCTTCTCCAATGCCATTTTAGCATAGGCATTGCCATCGAAGGTTTCGCCCTTCAATGCAAAAAAGATGGAATCCTTCGGCACATCACGGCTATCTGTCGTAATGGTCGTATGTTGCAAAAAAAGTGAATATAAATCTTTCATTTCCATGATTTTCTAAACTATCCAATCTAAAAACCTTATCTCTAAACTCAAAAACCCTACAATCTTCACTTCAACGCATTTATCAGATAACTTTCCAGTTCGTTGCTGGCCAGACGCAAATGGAATTCGCCACCTTGTGCCACACTGATAGCACCTGTTTCCTCACTCACGATGATGGCGATGGCATCACTCTGCGAGGTGATACCAAGAGCAGCACGATGACGGAGTCCTAATTCCTTGGGAATATTCAAATTGTGGCTCACTGGTAAGATGCAGCCAGCCGCCACGATACGGTTGTGTCCAATAATCATCGCACCATCGTGAAGAGGGGAATTCTTGAAGAAGATGTTCTTGATAAGTTCCGTACTGATGTTTGCATCAATAACCTCACCCGACTTGACAACATCACTCAGTGACATATCCCGCTCAAGAACGATAAGGGCTCCCACCATGTTTTTGCTCATAGAGTCACAAGCCAACACGATACGCATGATTTGCTGATCCTCATGTTCTTCCTTGACATTGGTCTTATTTTTCACAAAATATCTGGTGATGAAGTTCAATCGGCGTTGGGAGCCCAGTGTGAGGAAGAATCGCCGTATTTCCTCTTGAAACAAGATGATAAGCGCCAACACACCTACACTGACCAGTTTATCGAAGATGCTACCCAACAATTTCATTTCCAGCATCTGCGACACCACAATCCAGATGATGAAAAACACCATGATGCCGTAGAAGACGTTGAGCGACCCCGACGACCTCATCAGTTTCCATGCATTGAACAAAAGCACGGCAACCAGCACAATGTCAATAACGTCTTTTATGCCAAATTCAAACATACTTTATGATAGAGTTTCACCACTTCCACTGCTGCCTTCACATCGTGCACCCTCAGAATGCTCGCCCCTTTCGCTAAGGCAAGGGTGTTCAGCATTGTCGTGCCATTCAGTGCTTCTTCTGGTGTACAGTTTAGCAGTTTGTATATCATGCTTTTACGTGATAATCCTACCAGCAGCGGCAGTTCGAAGACACGAAGCATCTCTTGATGTTGCAGCAACTCGTAGTTGTGGTCAAGCGTCTTGCCGAAACCATAACCTGGATCAAGAATGATGTCCTTCTGTCCCCAATCTCTCAACTGCTGAATCTTCTCTGCAAAATAGCGTAGCACCTCCTTCATCAAATCATCATAATGGGGTGCCTGCTGCATCGTCTTTGGGGTACCCTTCATGTGCATGAGAATGTAGGGAACACCCAATCTTGCCACCGTTGGAAGCATCTCCTTGTCTAACTCTCCCCCCGATATGTCATTGATGATGTCTGCGCCCAATTCTTCTACTGCCATCTTCGCCACATCAGCACGGAATGTATCAATGCTCACCGGTATGTCTGGAGCCTCCTCCCTCACCACCTTCATTCCTCGCCTCAAGCGAACCATTTCTTCTTCCACACTCACATCGTCAGCCCCAGGACGAGAAGAGTATGCACCCACATCCATCATCGTCCCTCCTTCCTTCACAATCTGGCGGACACGCTCACGAATGGCCTCATCCGTCTCCATCCGGCTGGCTGCATAGAACGAATCAGGGGTCAGGTTGAGGATGCCCATCACCTGAGGCTCAGAGAGGTCAAACAACCTGCCACGCACATTGATTGTATAAGGTACGAGTCCTTTCATTGGGGCAAAGATACGGAAAAGTTCGGAGTTGGATGATAGGAGTGCGGATTTTTTTTGATTTTGGTATGAGAAAGTGACCGAAATAATGAAAAAACGGAGTCAAAGTACAAGAAACGCCCCAATCACCCCTCATTCTACAGTTCACCCACATCAATAAGTCCATTCATCACCACATAAAGGATGATGTCAGCAAGAGAACGCGCATGAAGTTTCTCCATGATGTTTTTGCGATGGGTTATGACGGTAGTCAGGCTGATGTTGAGTTGATCAGCAATCTCTTTGTTGATATACCCTTTAGCGAGAAGGATGGCCACTTCAACCTCACGGGCAGACAATCCCACCATCTTTGAGGGGGAAGAAGCCATATGATGTTGGGGAGTCCCATTAGGATGCCCCTGACGATGAACGGAAAGGATGGATTTCACCAATGCCTTTTCTGTCTGACACACATTCAGCGTCGGCACACCCGCTATCTGCAAATCGCCATTGACCAACACAATGGCACGACGTGGCTTCTCACGGAAATAGGCTGCATGTTCGAAATAAAGGCGCGATGCCACGAAATAGTGCACGAACTGCCCCTTATCGGCCGCTTTCAACTCGTCAAACGAAACGAAGATGTGTACCTCTGCCACAGGAATAAGATCGGTAAGCAGTGGTTGCAAACCGAGAGCAGCTAAGATGTTGGAATCGACTATGGCTATCTCGAAATGGGGCATAAAATATAGTTATTGCGATGCAAAGGTAAGAAAATTAATTGACAATAGTGAATTGAGAATCAAAATTCTTATCTTTGCACCATGTTTACTTCCACTCTCCTCAATTGGTTTGCCCTCAACGGAAGGGATTTACCTTGGCGAAACACCCATGACCCGTATGCCATCTGGCTCAGCGAAATCATCCTGCAGCAGACGCGCATCCAGCAGGGCATGGATTATTGGCTGCGTTTCATGCAGCGTTGGCCACGTGTAGAAAATTTGGCAAGCGCCACAGAGGATGAGGTGTTGAAAGAATGGCAAGGGCTGGGTTACTATAGCCGTGCCCGCAATCTGCACACAGCAGCTCAGCAAGTGCTGAAACTGGGTGGTTTTCCCACTACATTAGCAGGTCTCCTCTCCCTAAAGGGAGTGGGCGACTATACGGCTGCAGCCATAGGTTCCATCGCTTTCGGATTGCCTGTCGCTGTAGTCGATGGAAATGTCTATCGGGTGTTGGCACGTCATTACGGTATTGACACCCCTATCAACACCACCCAAGGGAAGCACCTCTTCACAGAATTGGCACAATCACTCCTGCCCTCAGATAGGCCAGCAGAGTTCAATCAGGCGATGATGGACTTCGGCGCCATCCAATGCACCCCCACCTCACCCAAGTGTGTCGTTTGTCCCCTTCAGGAAACCTGCGAGGCTCTCCACATGGGACGCATTGACGAACTACCCATCAAGGAGAAGAAACTGACTATCAAGACTCGCAACCTCACCTACGTTTATATAAGATGTAAGGGAAAGACAGCCATTCGCAGAAGACCAGCAGGTGACATTTGGCAAGGACTTTGGGAACC
>CADCQH010000129.1 GCA_902803605.1 uncultured Bacteroidales bacterium
AAACAATCTTTTTACCTTAAAAAAAATTAATACTTATTGAGAACAGAAAAGTGCCAGTCGTGAGATTAGCGCTTTTTCGCTTTTAAAGTCACCTCAAACAAAAAAACATTATAAAAATCATTATGGAAATAATACAAAGTTTCACCATTGATCACACCCACTTGAAGCCTGGCATTTATGTCTCACGCGAAGCAAACGGGTTTACCACATTCGACCTACGCATAACAGAGCCTAATCAAGAGCCTGCTATGGCGCCTGCTGCCATACACAGTTTGGAGCATCTGATGGCCACTTGGTTTCGCAATTCAGAAGCGAAAGAAGATGTTGTATATGTTGGCCCTATGGGATGCCTCACTGGCATGTATATTATCATGACTGGGGTTTACACTGTAGAGGACATACGACACCTTACCATCGAATGTCTCAAATGGATTCTCACCCAAGATAAAGTACCAGCTACAGAGCCACAAACTTGTGGTAACTACCTGCTGCACGACCTTCCGATGTGCAAGTGGGAATGTGCACGTTATCTCGACCGACTGGAGCACGATTTTCACAGCGAGTACACCCATCTGCAAATCACCCTCGACGATGGGAAAACTTTTGCTGATGCATAACAAATCGCACGACCGATATGATGATGTTTGACAAACGGGGATGCAATACCCCGTTTGCCTTTTTATGCCTGAAAAGTTACAAGTTTTTAAAATCAGATAAGAAAAAGCACAAAAAACGTCAACTTATACAATGAAAAGTCGTACCTTTGCACCTAATTATAAATAATGTACATGAGCAAGAAGCAACTTAACATCGTTTTTTTGATTGCAGGGAGCGAGCCTTTGGGCAGTGCTGGTATGCAAGCAGATATCAAAGCCATTACCGCTTGTGGAGGTTATGCTGCATGTGCATTGACTGGCATAGTGGATGAAGACACTCGCCATGTGAAAAGCGTGACGCCACTTCCCGCAGAACTGGTAGTGAGTCAGGCTGACTCGTTTTTAGGTGACGTAGGAGCCCAATGCATTAAGACGGGGGTTTTGCCAACGGCTGAAATTATCGATGGCGTAGCTGAGGTGCTGAGGCGTTATCCGCAAGCAAAGAAAGTGATTGACCCCGTGATTGTGGACAGCAACGGCGTACAATTAGTGAGTGATGAGAGTATTGGAGCCTACAAGGAACTTTTGTTTCCATTGGCTACACTCATCACGCCTAACTTCCGTGAGGCCGAAGTGCTATTGAAAAGAAAAATCACCAACATAACCGAGGACATCAAGGAACTAGGTCAGTGGGGTAACAGCGTCATCGTGAAGAGTATGGAAAGTCTGGTGTTTGCAGGACGGGGAGCTTCTGCTCAAGACATGCTGTCAGACTTCTTGTACAATGCCCAGACAGGCAAAGTGAGAGAATTTAGAAAACGACGTATCCCCACCCATAATGTGAATGGCACGGGCGATTCATTCTCTTCAGCCATTGCCACCTATCTTGCCAAGGGCTACAGTTTAGACGAGGCTGTAGATAAAGGCGAAGAATTCATCAGCAAGGCAATTGCACTGGGAGCCGAATATGAGTTCGGACACGGTTACGGTCCTGTGCATCCATGCTTTATGGAAGACAAGGTGATACACGAAAGAATCTATAACTAAAAAAGAATATGGAAATAAAAATTGCTGTACTGGCCGGTGATGGTATCGGGCCAGAGATTATGGAACAGGGCGTAGCTGTATGCAGCGCCATTGCCAAGAAATTTGGACACGAAGTTAGTTACAAGGAGGCCATCTGTGGCGCCCATGCCATTGATGAGGTAGGCGATCCATTCCCAGAGGACACGTTTCAGACATGTATGGAGGCTGATGCCGTGCTCTTCGCATCTGTAGGCGACCCTAAATTTGACAACAATCCCAATGCCAAAGTACGCCCTGAACAAGGTCTTCTGGCTATGAGGAAAAAGTTAGGCCTGTTTGCTAATGTACGTCCTGTGACCACATTTGATTGCCTCGTACACAAGTCGCCGTTGAAAGACGAACTGGTATGCGGTGCTGATTTCATCTGTATCCGCGAATTGACTGGTGGCATGTACTTTGGAGAAAAGAAGGAGGGCACAGATTATGCCTATGACACTAATGCTTACAGCCGTTCCGAAGTTGAAAGAATTTTGAAGGTGGCTTATCAGTATGCCCGTCAGCGCAGGAAACACCTGACTGTTGTGGACAAAGCCAATGTTCTTGCATCCAGCCGATTGTGGCGTGCCGTAGCACAGGAAATGGCTCCTTTGTATCCAGACGTTACCACCGACTTCATGTATGTGGATAACGCTTCGATGCGAATGATTCAGGAACCCAAATTCTTCGATGTGATGGTGACAGAAAACACCTTTGGCGACATCCTCACAGACGAGGGTTCTTGTATCACAGGATCCATGGGGTTGCTCCCATCAGCTTCGACAGGTGAGCATACCCCTGTGTTTGAACCTATTCACGGCAGTTGGCCTCAAGCAAAAGGCTTGAACATTGCCAATCCATTGGCACAAATCCTTTCAGTGGCCATGCTCTATGAATATTTCAACCTGAAGGAAGAAGGTGCCCTTATTCGTGAAGCTGTAAACGCATCCCTTGACCAGAATGTGCGCACTCCAGAGATTCAAGTAGAAGGTGGCGCCAAATATGGCACAAAGGAAGTGGGTGAATGGATTGTGAACTATATTAATACTAAATAATGCCACTTATCCTACCCGATCAGCTTCCTGCCATTGACGAACTGAAACAGGAAAATATCTTCACAATGGGCTACAAGCGAGCGGACAGTCAGCAGATTCGTCCGCTCCGCTTGGCCGTGCTCAACCTCATGCCCCTGAAGATTACCACTGAAACGGACTTCATCCGCATTCTTTCAAACTCTGCCCTACAAATCAGGGTGGAATTCATGAAAATCAAGTCGCACACGAGCAAGAACACACCCATCGAGCACATGCTGACGTTCTATCGCAACTTTGAAGACATGAAGAAAGAGAAGTATGACGGGCTCATTGTGACAGGTGCACCATTAGAGTTCATCAATTATGAAGATGTGACCTACTGGAAAGAACTACAGGATGTGTTTGAATGGGCACACAATCATGTGACCAGCACTATCTATGTATGCTGGGCGGCATGTGCTGGACTCTACCACTTCTATGGAGTGCCCAAACACAATACACCCCATAAGGTGTTTGGTGTATTCAGGCACAAAATGCTGGCACCAGAACTGCCCATCTTCAGAGGATTTGACGATGAATTCTTCGCACCACACAGCCGCTATTTTGATGTGTACAGGGAAGACATCGAGAAAGTACAGGGCCTAAACATCATCGCAGAAAGTGATGAAGCAGGTGTATCTATTGTGGAGGCTAGAAATGGACGCGAATTCTTCATCACCTGCCACTTGGAATACTCGCCACTCACACTGGACAGCGAATACAAACGAGATCTTGCAAAAGGTAAGCCTATCAATTTGCCCAAAAACTATTACCCTAACGATGATGCAACTCTCACCCCCATAGTAAGATGGCGTGCTGCGGCCAACTTGCTCTACACCAATTGGCTAAACTATTACGTATACCAAGAAACACCATTCAACATCAATGATATCAATTGATTATTTAGTCACATGAAACAGATTGAACTCCTCGCTCCTGCAAAGACAGCAGACATCGGCATCGAAGCCATCAGGCACGGTGCTGACGCTGTTTATATAGGCGCTTATGCATTTGGTGCAAGGTCTGCTGCAGGCAACAGCGTGGAGGACATTGAACGCCTTACCAAATTTGCCCATTTTTACAAGGCTAAAGTATATGTGACTGTCAACACCATCGTGTTTGAGGATGAGTTGAAAGAGGTTGAACAGCTCATTTGGCGGTTATACGACATCAGCGTGGACGCCCTCATCGTACAGGATTTACACCTATTGTCTTTAAATCTCCCCCCCATTCCGCTTCACGCCAGCACCCAAATGGACAACCGCACACCTGAAAAAGTGCAGCAATTGGCCAACTTAGGGTTTCCACAAGTAGTTCTCGCCCGAGAACTAACAAGAGAACAAATCTCTGAAATACACAAAAAATGTCCCCAAACAAAACTAGAGGTCTTTGTGCACGGAGCCTTATGCGTCTGCATAAGTGGACGATGCAATGCTAGTGAGGCATTGTTCGGCAGGAGTGCCAATAGAGGAGAATGCGCACAGGTGTGCAGAATGTCTTTTGATCTTATAGCCGATGGTAAGACGATAATAAAAGACAAGCACCTGCTTTCCCTCAAAGACAACTGTCAACTTGAACACATCGAAGAACTGCTCATGGCCGGTGCCTCCTCGCTGAAAATAGAGGGACGTCTGAAGGATGCTGACTATGTAAAAAATGTGACTGCAGCCTATTCTGAAGCGCTAAATAATGTGATTGCAAAACATCCCAACGAATTCTGCAGAGCCTCTTCAGGACATGTGAACCTTAGGTTCAAGCCCGATGTGAGAAAAAGTTTCAATCGAGGTTTCGTAAAGGACGTCAGTAAACCTGATGCAAACATTGACACGCCAAAATCGATGGGTGAACCCATTACGCCCAACACCTTGTTGCACAATGGCGACGGTTTATGTTACTTGGACAGAGGAAATTTAATAGGATTCCGGGTAAACAATGCCGATGCGTTTCACCCTGTCAAAAGCATCCAATACTTTCGGAATCAAGATAGAGAATGGGACAAGATGCTCTGTAAAACGTCAGCTGAAAGGAAGATATTCGTAACCATTGATGTCTATAACGACCACATTTGCATGACAGATGAGGATGGATTGACGGCCTCAGTATACATCCAGGACACTTTTGAACTGGCACGCACACATCAGACTGCAAACATTGAGCGGCAGTTAAGTAAGTTGGGAGATACCATCTTCGAGGCGCAAAAGGTAAACATCCATCTGGACAAGAATTACTTCATTCCGTCATCGATGCTAGGTCAATGGCGGCGTCTATTGTCTGAAACACTAACGGCAGAAAGGATGAAGTTCTATCCACTGGGAAGACAAACACATGTTCCCATTAATATTGAAACGCCGATTTCTTTTGAGCAGACACACGACAAAGGGATTCCTGTCATGATTTCTAGATATTGTATCAGGCGGCAATTAGGCATGTGTTTGAAAGAAAAAAATGCACTCAAAAAAGAAAAATTGACCTTGAAACTGGCTAATGGAACGAGTTTCAGACTTGATTTCGATTGTAGGGAATGCATTATGAAACTCTATTTACAATAATCTAATGAGAAAGTTACTTTACACCAGCCTCTGCATCCTCATCGTTTCTTGTGTAGGAGGAATGGCTCCCCAACCATCAGATTTCCTACCTAATGACAGCGATTCTGTGCCGACCATCATTAATATTGTTGACACAGCCACCACCGAGGATTCCACCTTGATGAGCCTGACACCTCAACAGGTAGATTCCATGGTGTTCCGTTTGACACACCACTATTCGGAGAACTTCAATTTTCTCGTTAAAGCAGATTCACTGAAACTCATTCCACGAGAAGGAGACCTACTTTTGGACACTTGTCACGTCTATAAGGATGACGTCATTGCCGTAGCTGCCATCAAGACCGTTCCTGGTGACTCCATCGATTCCATCTGGGTGAAGGTAGCCAGCAACCAAACAACGATGGGTTGGATTCGTGAAAGTGAACTTTTGAATGGAACCACTCCTGATGATTTGATTTCAGAGATGTTAGATGCCCTCTCCAGCAGCAGGGTTATCTGGATGTCAGCCATTCTCGCAATTGGGCTCTTCACCATCATCATTGGACGAAAGAAGACAGTCAAGAGGCAAGAGCTATTAAATCTCTTTAATTTTCTTGACGAGATGAAGAGCATCTATCCGCCCCTCTTCCTTTTCTGGATCGCCATTATGGCCTCCATCTATGCTTCTGTACAAAATTTCGTACCAGAGTTTTGGCAGGAATACTACTTTCATCCCACACTGAATCCACTGGTATTACCTCCCATCATGGCAACTCTCGTCGTTGTGCTATGGCTCGTCATCATCACCTTTATCGCTGTGATTGACGAGGTCTACCACCACTATTATTTTCTACCTGGCATTATCCATCTAGCCAAGATAATCGGAACTGCCATGCTAATCTATCTCGTTATCTCATGGACAACGCTCATCTATGTGGGTTACTTTTTGCTGATAGTCTTGGCTTTCTATTTAATAAAAATGATGGTGAAAGAGGTGAAGGCTCAAAGTGAATGGATTAAGGGTTAAGACGCAATAGGATGCGTGAAGATGAAGCGTGCTCCCTTGCCTTGATGTTTGGTGTCCAATTTTGCTTCACCGCCTAATTGAGTGGCAATCTTGCGACAAATCGCCAATCCAAGTCCTGTTCCGCCATTGATTGTGTTGAACTTCTCGAATCGTCCAAAAATGCGCTCAGCATTCTCCAGAGGCACACCTTCACCTGTATCTGTTACAGAGAATGTGAGCATACCCGGATTCTCGTTCAATGACACATGCACATGGATTTCTCCTTCATCAGTATGCTTCTCTGCATTCGTCAGATAATTCATGATTACCTGTTCTACACGCTTCGAATCACTCTGAATGGTGTAAGAATCGTCCACATCTGACGTCATATACATCTTCACGCCTTGCGGACAACGGTATTTTACAGTACTGATGGCCTTGCGACACACGTCATTCACATTGCATACACCAATATTTATACGATATTTGCCGCTTTCCATATCCGAAATGTCAAGAATATCATTTACTAAAGTACTCAGCAAGTCTGTGTTACTTTGAATAATCACGCCATATTCTGCAATCTCTTCTTCAGACAACATATCACGAATCTGTTTATTACACAATATTTGGGAGAAACCACAAATGGCATTCATTGGCGTTCGAATGTCGTGACTCATGTTCTGAAGGTATTCCTTCTGAAATTTCATTCCCTGTTTATAGTGTTCACCCTTACGCTTTTCCCTATAATATAGATATACAAGGAAAGCCAAAGCTATCATCAACACAACAAAAAGAATAATTGAAACAATAGTATACATACGCTTGTTATTAGTTTGATGATACAAATTTATGGAATTATACGCTCACTGACAAACTATTTGCAAAAAAAA
>CADCQH010000130.1 GCA_902803605.1 uncultured Bacteroidales bacterium
ATACTTCCCTTTGTCTTCTCGGATGAAGGGTCAATGGCCAATACAGCCAACTTCCCTCCGTAGTTCTCCAGCAGATGCACGCCAAAAGCATCAATGCTGGTGGATTTGCCCGCCCCTGGAACACCGCTGATGCCGATTCTCACGGAATTGCCGGCGTAAGGCAGACATTTCTCTATCACCTCCTGAGCGATGGCCTGATGTTCGGGCAACACGCTCTCAATCAGCGTCACCGCCTGACTCAACATGCTGACATTCCCCTTCAGAATGCCATCAACATACTCAGCCGGAGTGAATAACTTCTGCCTCTTCTTCCTCATCTGCTTCAGATAAGGATTCACGATAGAGGGTTGCTCCACACCGGCATTGACCTGCAAGCCTGCATATTCAGCACTGTTCTCTGGATGTTCCATCTTTTACTATAACATTGAGTTCATCTTAACTTTTTCCGGCCATCATCATGCCCCAATCCCATAATGCGCATTATTCAATCCCGTAATGCGCATTAGCAAATTCAGTCATGCTCATGAATGGATTTGGTCATGTATCATGAATCAATCCGGTCATGCGCATGAATGGATTTGACCATGCTCATTCACTTTTCAAAGTGCACGTTCACCACCTCTTTCGGATGGTTGGCATCGTTGGTGATGATCAGCACACGGGGCTGCGCTTTCGACATTCCCAGGAAGCGGGCATCCACTGTCACCTGCATCTTCACCTCTTCCCCCGGCTGGAGTTCTGTCTTGGGCAGAGAAACGGTGATGGCCTGATTGAAAGCCTGAATCTTGCTCAGTTTCAGCACTCCAGTTCCCCTGTTGGTCAACTTCACCTGCCCTGTCAGCTTGGTCTTCTTCCCCAACTTGCCAATATTCAGTTCGGTGGTGGAAATCTGGAAGTTCGGTTTCTTGGCAAACTCCTCAGCGAAATGCAAATCAGGCAGCAGCACTGCCGAGACCGCAATCTCATTGTTGGAGCCCACCTTATCACCCGAAAATCGCGCCAAATAAATGCTGGTTTGGTTCAAGCCCAAGTCCTGCAGCTTGTCGCTGTGAAGGGTCAACTCTATCTTGCCGCGACGTCCGCGTGCAATCATCTCCGGCATATATTCAGCCGTGATGTAGGATGGCAAGTGCATCAGCATCGGCGTATAGACGGTCGAGCCATTGTTCAGAATCTCAATCTCCGCCTTGACAGAATCGCCCGAACTCACATCCATGAACTCCACATTGTTCGTGCTCAGCAGAATCTCATCGATGCTGTAAGGATAGAGTTCTTCGAGGGTCCGCTTCTCACCATTGTTCACCAAAGCCTTCATCCGAATGCGCACAGGCTTCTCGTCAGCATTAGTATAGACATCGATGTAACGGTCGAAATGCCCCAACATCATGGCATCATACGTGATACTGATTTCCCCATCATCCCCCTTCATCAAGGGGTCTCTCGTCCATTGGGGTCTCAGACAGCCACAACCAGCATCCACATCACGAATCAACAACGGCGTCTTGTCCTTGTTCGTAAACTTGAACACAGCCGTCACTGGCTTCTTCCAAATGGTAGAACCCGCATTCACCACTGTCCGGTCAAACGAGATTCGTTGCGCAAAACCATTCAGCGACATCGCCAAGCCCACCACACACATTATAACGTATTTCTTACTCATATTATTGTCTTTCCTGATTCCATTTTTGAATTGTTTAGATACGAGAAGCCTCTTTCACGTCGTGAATGTCGCGAAGACCCTCTATGATCTCATCCACCTCCTTGGTGTCATGCACATACATCTGCAATGTACATTCAAAGATGCCATCATCACATTCCACCTCCAATTTGCGGATGTTCACCCCATGCAACTGCGAAATCACCTGCGTCATCTCATGCAGAAGCCCCAGTTTGTCAAATCCTTTCACATGAACAGAGGCTGGGAACAACGCCATACGGCTCATCTCCCATTTAGCCGCCAATATCCGATTACCATGATTGGCCTTCAGTTTCTCCGCCTGAGGACATTGCACCTTGTGGATGAGAATCTGTTTATCATCATCGATGTATCCCATCACAACATCTCCAGGAATGGGTTTGCAGCAATCACACAGCGTGTACTTATCCTGAATAGACTCTTCCGTCAAGGACAAAGTCTTCTTTCGGTCAAAGCCCGGCCCCACCTTCTCCTTTTTGTTGACCAACTGCTTCGCCGACTTCTTGCCGAACGAAAAGAGTTTCTTCCATCCACCAGACTCAGGTTTGCCCTTGAGCGTATCAAGGTCTGCACGTCCCAGCTTCACCTTACCCTCAGCAATCGCCACATATAACGCATCAGGCTTGGAAAGGTCATGTAACTTGCACAACTTATCCACTATCAAAGAGTCACGAATGATGTCATTCTTTGTCAGAAAATCATCCAAGTCCTGTTCCCCCTTCTTACGCAAGTCACGCTCCTCCTTACGAAGAATGGAGAGAATCTTGGTCGTGGCCTTAGCTGTCGTAGCAATATTCAGCCATTCACGTGTCGGGTGTACAGACTTGGAAGTCAAAATTTCGACCTGATCACCACTATTCAATTTATAACTGATAGGCACCAATTTATGATTCACTTTGGCACCTATGCAATGACTACCAACGAACGTGTGAATGCTGAAAGCGAAATCGAGTGTGGTACTTCCTGCCGGCATCGTACGAATGTCACCCTTGGGCGTAAAGACAAATATCTCAGAAGCAAAGAGATTCAATTTGATAGTATCCAGGAAATCCATTGCATCCGGTTGCGGGTCATCAAGAATCTCCTTAATCGTGGCAAGCCATTTATCCAATTCCCGCTCAGAAGACGTTTCCGTCCTATCGCCATCCTTGTATTTCCAATGGGCAGCAAAACCCTTCTCCGCAATTTCGTTCATGCGGCGAGAACGGATTTGCACCTCAATCCATTCACCCTGTTTGGACATAAGGGTGACATGCAGTGCCTGATAACCATTAGCTTTCGGGTGACTCACCCAATCACGAGTCCGGTCTGGATGGGATGTATATATCTTGCAAAGTTTCACATAGATGTTGAAGCAATCGTTCAATTCCGTGTCAATATCTTGCGGTTCAAAAATGATACGCGCAGCCAAAATGTCGTAAATTTCCTCAAAAGGAATATGCTTGGCCTGCATCTTCCGCCAGATGGAATAGGGAGTCTTCACACGCTGCTTCATCTCATAGACAATCCCCATGCTATCCAGTTCAGCACGAATAGGACTGGCAAATTGGTCAAAGACCGTATCGCGTTCAGCTTTAGTAGCCTCCAACTTCTTCTCGATTTCCTTATATTCATCGGGATGTTCAAATCGGAAACTCAAGTCTTCCAACTCCGTTTTGATAGAGTTCAGCCCCAGACGGTTGGCTAATGGCGCATAGATATAAAGGGTTTCGCCTGCAATCTTGTATTGCTTATTGACAGCTTGACTGCCCAAGGTACGCATATTGTGCAGACGGTCGGCTATCTTAATGAGGATGACACGAATATCATCACTCATCGTCAGAAGCAGTTTTTTGAAGTTCTCTGCTTGTGCAGAAGCATGGTCTCCGAAGATACCACCCGATATCTTAGTCAAGCCATCGACAATCTGTGCAATCTTCGGACCAAACATATTGCCGATGTCCTCCACCGTGTAATCCGTATCTTCCACCACATCATGCAGAAGTGCGGAACAGATGGACGTGGAGCCCAATCCCATCTCGATGCAAACAATCTGAGCGACCGAGATGGGATGCATGATGTATGGTTCGCCAGACAAGCGACGCACTCCCTTATGTGCATGTTTGGCAAAATTGAAAGCCTTTGTAATGAGATCAACCTTTTTTCGATGCGGACTGGCCAAATAGGCATCAATCAACTTCTGAAACTCATCGTTAATCAGTTGCTCCTCTTGCTCTGTGTTGGACATCATCACGTCATCCATAAGCGTCCCTTTCTATTATAAATTATACTCCATTACATTAAGATTCATGCAAAGGATATTCACTTCACACGCACTTTCTGACCAGGACGGATCATATCGCCCTTGATGCCATTGAGCTGTCGAAGTTTGGTCACTGTCGTACCATTCTTCTTTGCGATGGAAGAGAGGGTATCACCACTCTTCACCGACACGTTACGTGTCTGCTGCTGTTTGCGAGTACGTGTCGAACGACTGGTACGTGACTTCTTATTATTGGCATATACGTTTCTTGTTGTGGTGGTCGGGGTCTGCTCCACTGGCGTGCTCTCTACATTCTCCGTAAAGAGGCGTCGTGTGCCTGACGTTAACCCACCCTTAGCGTTTCCACCATAGATGCTGTCCTCATACAAGATGAAATCTTCGATGGAACCAGCAGGCAGGCGTAGGGTGTAATCAACTGGAACTATATCTTTGCGGTACTGAGGATTGATAGCACGAAGTTCATCCACTGACACATGGCATTTCGAAGCGATTTGCGCGAAACTCACTTCATGGGCCACGACTACCGTGTCTGACTCTAATGGCAATGTAGCATCATGAGGAACTATACCATGCTCACAATAATAATTCATGATGTAGGTCGCGGCAATAAAGGCAGGAACATACCCACGTGTTTCACGAGGTAAACGGTTATATACTGACCAGAAGTCTGATCCCTCCTGTCCTCCAGAACGTGTAATGGCCTTCTGTACATTTCCCTCTCCACAGTTGTAAGCAGCAATGGCCAAACTCCAATCGCCAAACATGTCATAGAGGTCACTCAGATAATGTGCGGCAGCCTCACTTGACTTGATGGGGTCACGGCGTTCATCGACCAACGTGTTCACTTCAAGTCCATAACGTTTGCCTGTACCAATCATGAACTGCCACAAACCTGCAGCACCAGCCCTGGAAGTAGCTGAGGGACGGAGAGCTGACTCAATCACGGGAAGATATTTGAGTTCCAACGGCAAACCATAACGTTCCAGAGCTTCCTCAAAGATAGGATTATAGAAGTTAGCTGCCCCCAACATGATGGCTACAGAACTCTTCATACGTGTGCTGTAGGAATCGATGAACTTACGTGTCACATCATTGAGCGGCATCTCTATGGTCGTCGGAATGCGGGAAAGCCTGCTCACGAGCACAGAATCATCGTAGGAAAGCACACGACTCTCCCCTATTCCCTCAGATAAGGTATTAATGTTCGCAGACTCTTTCATCAAATCGTCCTCACTAATGAGCATTCCTTCCGGCATGTCGAACGCATCAGCCTGAACACTATCATCAGCCTGAAGACCGTTATCAATCTGAAGACTATCGCTATCTATCGCCATGTCATCCTGAGCATAACTCAAAGAAGCAAGCACCCCAGATAAACACATAACAAGAATTTTCTTATTCATATATCTCTTCAATAAATTGGTTTTCAAAAATTAAAACTACATTGCAAACCATAGGAGTTGGCATTCATACCTGAGGCTCGCATAGCTGAATATTTCTCATGAATGACTGCAGGATGCACCTTCATGGTCAAATCACGGCTAATATCAAAACTTGACAATTCCGCGTCCACATAAGCATCAATAATAGACAAAGCATATACTCCAATCATACAGAACATACTCAAGTCACGGAATCTACGATAATAATTCTTCTTTCTACGAAAAACATCCTGCAGACGTGACTTATTGGCTTTTGTATCATAGTGAGCAGGAATAAAATTCTCATAACTCTTCGTATTCTCATCATTGTCCATGATGTCTATATATGCTTGAGAATAATCACGATACATCGTATTATTCCATGTCATCGCATAAAGGCATCCCATAAAACCTCCATAAATCAGCGGAAGTTTCCAATACTTACGATTATAAATCTGTCCCCCACCTGGTATGACAATGGCTAACCACAAAGCCTTTTTCGGATCAGGAATGAACCGACCCTTCTGCTTCGGATTCATATATTGGTGCAAGGAATCAGCATTAAACGAGAAACGGACAACAGAACTGTCCTGATGCCCAACTAACTGAATATACTCATCATCCTGCTGAACAGAATCAACGATACCAGTCAAGATTGCGTTACCCAGACGGAGGGTGTCAACAACCAACGAATCTGCAGTCATACGCATCTTACCTTCACGACGGGAACGCGCCAATGGCACACGCCCCCCTTCTTCCACTTCTTGTGCAAACACGCTTAGGGGAAGAAGCATCAGTAGCAATGCGACACCAAGGTGATATGTATGAGCAATCTGTCTCAAAATCAA
This sequence comes from uncultured Bacteroidales bacterium, assembly GCA_902803605.1. Lineage (GTDB taxonomy): Bacteria > Bacteroidota > Bacteroidia > Bacteroidales > Bacteroidaceae > Minthosoma. The sequence goes on from CADCQH010000130.1 coordinate 6,229, forward strand.
TCTTTAGTACTTCTATTTGAACAGCGAAACCAAACGACGTAAATCATCAATATCTTTGAAAGGAATGGAAATCTTGCCACCTCCTTTGGGAGAACATGAAACCTTTACCGTTACCCCCACTTGATGGGAAAGCGATTCACGCAATTGTTCCACATCATCAGCCATCTGCTTGGACAACTCAACCGAATGAACACGAGCAGGTTTAGCAGACGTTCCCTCGTTGATATTCTTAATCATGTCTTCTACCTGACGAACAGAGTATCCCTTGTCCTGTATTTCCTTAAACAATTTCAGTTGTGACTTGGGATTATCCAATGCCAACAAGGCACGTGCATGACCAGTATCTATATTGTGATTCTGAATGGCCACCTGAACTGGTGCAGGCAATTTCAACAAACGTAGATAATTAGCCACAGTAGCCCGCTTCTTGCCTACACGTTCGCTCAATTTTTCCTGTGTCAGATTATAGGCATCAATTAAATGCTGATAAGCCAAAGCTATCTCAATGGAATTCAAATCTTGGCGCTGGATGTTTTCAATCAGTGCCATCTCCATTACATTCTCATCACTGGCTGTACGGATATATGCTGGGATAGATTTCAATCCAGCCCTTTGGGAAGCACGCCAACGACGTTCACCTGCAATAATCTGATAACGGCCATTATCCAGCTCACGCAAAGTAATAGGCTGAATGATTCCTATTTCCGTGATTGAATCAGCCAACTCCTGCAAAGCCTCCTCATCAAACTCATGACGTGGCTGATTGGGATTGCGATCTATCAGGTTAATATCCACCTCATTGATCGTTGACGAACCTTCCGTCCTCACATCCTCTGTCGAGATGAGGGCGTCAAGGCCACGACCTAATGCTGGACCAAATTTCTTTCTAACTGCCATTTTTGATTGTTTTTCTATAAAAGGTTTGTACACGTCTTGTTACTATTTTCCCTCATGTGCTACTATCTCTTTTGCCAATGCAATATAATTTCTGGCACCATTCGATGTAGCATCATACAAGATGCAGGGTATGCCATGACTTGGGGCTTCTGACAACTTTACATTTCGCTGAATGACAGTCTTGAAGACCAGTTCTTGGAAATGGCGCCTTACCTCCTCGTAGATTTGATTTGCCAAACGAAGACGAGAATCAAACATTGTCAAAAGGAAACCTTCAATCTCTAAATGAGAATTCAGCTTAGACTTAATAATCTTGATCGTGTTCAGCAACTTACTAATCCCTTCCAAAGCAAAATACTCACATTGAACTGGGATAATCACAGAATCTGCCGCTGTCAAAGAATTCACTGTAATGATTCCCAAAGAAGGTGAACAATCTATCAAAATATAATCATATTCAGACCGAAGCGGATCAAGGATGCGTTTCAGTACTTTTTCTCGTTTGTCCACATTCAACATCTCAATCTCAGCACCTACCAAATCAATATGACTGGGAATTACATCCAGACCATCGATATCTGTTGTGTAGATTGCTTCATGGGGGTCTGCTGAACTAACAATACAATCATAAATCGAGGTGTCAACCTTCTGGATATCGACACCCAAACCAGAAGAAGCATTTGCCTGTGGATCGGCATCAACGACAAGCACTTTCTTATCCAAAGCAGCCAAACTGGCAGCCAAATTGATAGCTGTTGTCGTCTTTCCCACACCACCCTTCTGATTGGCTAACGCTATTATTTTACTCATATCTTTCTTATATATCATTCATGCTACAAAAGAATTTCATGAACAGGAATCAAACACATAAAACAAATGTATTATGAGTACAAATTACTCTTCATTCAATTCTCAGTGCAAAGATACGACTTTTATGTGGAACAAACACAAAAAGAAATGTGGAACATAACATGTTTTTAGATTTTTTTGAAGTTAAAGCAAGGTTGAATGTTCTGAATTAAGGAAACAAAAAAAGATGACAAGAACCTTGTCATCTCATATGGGAATAAATGGAATGTTTGCAAAAACCACCATTCAAATGATGTGGGCGCTGACGGATTCGAACCGCCGACCCTCTGCTTGTAAGGCAGACGCTCTGAACCAGCTGAGCTAAGCGCCCTTTGTTGGTC
>CADCQH010000131.1 GCA_902803605.1 uncultured Bacteroidales bacterium
CAGGAAGTGAAGATTGAGGAATTGACTGGCACCGTCACCAACTTGCAGACAGAGAACGCTCAGGTGAAGCAGCAGCGTGACGAAACTGAGCAGATTGCCCGTAATCAGGATGCGCAGCTGAACACCGCTTGGTATGTCTTTGGCACCAGCAAGGAACTCAAGGCAGAGGGCATCCTCAGCAAGGGCGAAGTGCTGCAGGGCAACTATAACAAGAATTATTTCACGCAGATAGACATCCGCAAGGTCAATGTCATCCCATTGGAAAGCAAATCTGCAAGCATTCTCACCAATCATCCTGCCGGCTCTTACACATTGCTCAAGGACAGCAAGGGACAATACACCCTTCGCATTACTGATGCCGCCAAGTTCTGGAGCGTCAGCAAGTACCTTGTCGTGAAGGTGAAGTGACCGTTAGGGCGCGTTTAGGTATCTTTTAGGGGTATGGTTATGAAAAGAGCATTGCTGTTATTCGTTTGTGGCTTGTCGTTCGTGGTTTCCTTTGCCCAGAACAATAAGGATTGGGAACCTACGGGCGTATGGCCATTCATCAATAAGCAGTTTCGCACGGCGACTGTCTATACGGGCATCTTTAAGCGCTCCAAGACAGTTGTTCCCTGCAACATTCATGTGGGTAACCAGACCCTTTGGTATAGCCAGAACGACACGCTGATGGAGGCGATTCCAGGTTCCGTCTTGCGTGTGGTGTTTCCCAATGGCGACACCTATATGCCTGTAGGGAGTGAGTCGCGTTTTGGACGTATCGTGCGTGAAGACAGCATTGACGGTAGGGTGGCCCGTGTCATTTGTGTCAGATCGGTCAATCAGGAAAAACTTGACCAGAAATATCTTGACTACCTCAACAAGACCCAGAACCTCCTGCAGGGCTCCCTCAGCATTAATGGCGTTTCCATGAACATGACCGACATTGCCAGTGCAGACGACAACGATGCCTTGGAACTGCAGCCTCTTCCCCTCACCAATGAATACTATTTTCAGGTACGAGGCGAAGTGTTTCCTGCCACTACCAAGCAAATCCTTACGCGCATAGATTCTAAACGCAAGCAGGAGTATCGCAATTTCACCCGCTCAGCAGAAATCATCTCCTCCAACGAAAGTTCCATGATGAAGGTGTGGGAAGAGTTCTTTCTGAAGTGACGCTTGACCCATCATAAAAAAAGAAACGGCTGATTCAGTCGTTTCTTTTTGCTTTTCAGGTTCTGTATTTCTCGTCCAGCCCTCCGTTGATGATGTCAAAGACTTCCTGCATGACGACTTTGGTCTGCTTGCCCTGACGTTCTTCGGCTGTGATGGGCTTGTGGATGGTCAGGGTGACGGTGCCAAGATTGACAGATTTGTCGTTACGGCTGAACACGTCGAAAGACCCGTTGATGGTCATTGGCACAATGGGAAGGCCGATTTCGTTGGCAAGCATGAAGGAACCGCGCTTGAAGGGTGACATCTTGCCTGTACGGGTTCGCGTGCCTTCAGGGAAGATAATCATGGACATGCCCCCCTGTAGGGTCTCTCGTGCCTGCTGAACGGCTTTGGCGATGCCTGAGATGCCGTCGGGCAGGTAGATGTGTTTGGATTTCACACAAGCGTAGCCCACAAAAGGAATCTTCTTCAGATACTCTTTCATCATCCACTTGAAGTTGTGTCCTAAGTAGCCGTAAGCAAGGAAGATGTCATAGTAGCCTTGGTGGTTGGCAAGGAAGACATAACTCTCGTCTTTCTTGATGTTCTCACGACCTTCCACCTTGACACGCAGCAGGAATAGCCAGAAGGCGCACTTCGACCAGAACTTTGGCAGATAGTATGCCACCACATCGGTGTCGCCAAAGAAACTTGCAATGATGACGCTGCTTGCCACAAAGATGGTGATGACCACAAAGATGGGCAATGCGATGGTGAAAGAGTAAATCTTGTAGAGAATGTTCAATATTGCTTTGATAACTTTCATACTTTGGTTTATTTCTTGGGGGTTTCAGAAGGAGCCCTGCGAAGTGTGATGACGTTCACTTCAGGCCATGCTCCAAATCGGAAGGGGAACATGACGGCTCCGATGCCGTCGCTGACGTTGAGAATCTGGTTGCCCTCAGCAGAGCCGCCTGACCATTCCCGATAGACATGAGCGACAGGCGACCAGCCAAACACCTTGAATTGTCCGGCATGAGTGTGGCCTGAGAGGGTAAGCTGAATGTTGGTTTGAGGAATGATTTTACGTCGCCAATGGGTGGGGTCGTGACTCATGAGCACTGTGAAACAATTGCGCTTGAGCCCCTTCATGGTTTTGGGTAGGTCGCCATAAGCAGGGAAGGGGGGGCGTCCGTCATTTTCCACACCTGCAATGATGAGCGAATCGGAACCACGTCTGAGGATGCGATGCTCATTCAGCAGCAGAATCCATCCGTAATCGCGGATGCGCCGTTGCAGTTCTTCCACGTCTGCCTTACGCTCATCCTCAGAAGGGTATCGCAGGTACATGCTGTAGTCGTGGTTGCCCATCACGGCATACACGCCATCTGGCGCATGAAGTTTGTTGAGGTCACGACGGAAACCGTCAAGCTCTGCACTCTGATGGTTGACCAGGTCGCCAGTGAAAAGGATGGCGTCGCATTGTTGGGCATTGATGAGGTCAACGATGGTGCGTGCATCCTCTTCATGCCCGTCACGCAATGTGCCAATGTGGAGGTCGGAGAACTGGGCGATGCGATAGCCGTCGAACTGTTTTGGCAGGTCAGGAAAATAGAAGGTCTGTTGATGGACGACATAATGGTTGCGTCCGATGAAATAGCCGAAAGCGAGCAGGGTGATGGCGAAGAGGGCGAGCGCCATTCCTATGATGCGGAAGACGCGTACAAAGATGCAGTCATACCCTTCGCGTGTCTTGGCGCCTCCTGTGACAAGCAGGTTGATGCCCTGTCCGATGCCGTCCATCACCATGAAGAGGGCTTTGGGGGCGCACAGGGTGAGGAAGGCATACATGTAGATGCTCACCCATGCCTGATGTTCAGGACGCATGTCATTGCTGGAAATGATGATGGATGCAGCAACGGCCAATGCAAGGGATGGCACCCACCAGAGGATGCGTAACCATCGTTGCTTCGTCCAATGACGTATGTACATCAGATAGATATACAGGTCAGGCAAGACCAGCAGGAGTATGATGAGCAATAATATTCTTAACAGCATTGGATATATTTGTTGATTTCATCGAGTGATAGATGTCGTCGTTCGGCATAGTTGGCGAGCTGGTCGCGTCCTATCTTGCCCACGGAGAAATAGTGTGCCTGTGGCAGACTGAACATGAGCCCGCTTACGGATGCGTGAGGCTGCATCATGGCAGAAGAGGTGAGTGTGACCCCGATGCTCTTGAAGCCGATGAGCGTGTCGAGCAGGAAGTTGATGGAGATGTCGGGCAGGCAGGGATAACCCACGGCTGGGCGGATGCCTTGAAACTTCTCCTGATGCAGTTCTTCCATCGTGAGTCGCTCGTCAGGGGCATAACCCCATATCTGTTTTCTGACCTCCTCATGCAATCGCTCTGCTCCTGCTTCGGCCAGTCGGTCGGCCAGCGTTTGGAGCAACATCCGATTGTATTCATCGGTGGGGAACGTCTTGTCCACATCAATGCTGGTGGAGGTGGCAAAGATGCCTATCTTGTCTTGCCGTATGGCGGTCTTCGGACGTATGAAGTCGCTCAGGCAAAGGCATATGTTTTCATTGTTGGGCACTTGCTGTCGCAACATGGGCAGATGAACCGGTTCTCCGTATGGATGGCTTTGTCCGCATTCGCAGGGTCGCATGGGCTGTACCACGATGTCATCACCTTCACTCCATGCTGGAAAGATTTCCACCACTGTCTTGACTTTCAGGTAGGGCTGGAGCCGTTGGAGCATCTTTTGTGCTTCCCTGTAGAGTTGCTGCCCCTCTTCTGATGGCTGTGGCAAAGACCACGCATGGAAAAAGTACACCCAGTTGATGTAATCCTTCAAGTCGCTGATGCGGTAGTTCTTTCTCATCTCTCAATCGTCATCTCTAAGCAGCCCTAAACTCTAAACCTCAACTCCTTTCCTCTGATGCCATCTACAACCACGCCGTCGCAATAGGCGGTGAGGCCATTGACAATCGTACGGCGTACACGCCACTTGAAGGTGCGTTCATCCATTGGTGTCCAGCCGCATTTGGTGTAGTAACGTCCCTCCTTCACTTGCCAGTTTCCGTGAGGGTCAACCAACGTGAGGTCGGCGTAATAGCCTGGACGGATGAATCCACGTTTCTCGATGCGGAAGAGTTTGGCAGGATTGTGCGCCATCAGGTCAGGGATGCGTTCGATGGGTAATACTCCCTGGTCGCTCATCTCCAGCATCGAAACCAATGAGAACTGAATCATCGGCATACCTGATGCAGCCCTGAGTGCTCCTCCCAGTTTCTCGTTTTCCAGATGGGGTGCATGGTCAGTGGCAACGACGTCGATACGTCCGTTGGTGAGTGCTTCGCGCAGGGCTGCACGGTCTTCTGGCGTCTTGACAGAAGGGTTGCACTTGATGCGTGTGCCCAGTGTGTCATAGTCCTCAGTCGTGAACATGAGGTGCGCAATGACTGCCTCAGCCGTGATTTGCTTCTCCTCGATGGGTTTGCTCTCAAAGAGTTCCAGTTCTCTGGCTGTAGAGACGTGGGCGATGTGCAGACGTGCGCCTGTATCCTTTGCCATCTGCACGGCCAAGGCAGAAGACTCGTAGCAGGCTTCCACGCTGCGGATGCGTGAGTGGTAGCGTACTGGGAAGTCGTTCTGTCCTTTATATCTTTTCTTGAAGGCTCTGATGTTCGCCTCGATGATGCCTGTGTTTTCGCAGTGTGCCATCAGCAGGAGGGGAGAAGTGGCGAAGATGCGATGCAGGGATTCAGCACGGTCAACGAGCATGTTGCCTGTGCTGCTGCCCATGAATACCTTGACACCTGGCACGCGCTGACGGTCAAGGATGGGCAAGGTCGCCACGTTGTCGTTGGTGGCACCAAAATAGAAAGAGTAGTTGACGCGGCTGTCTTTGGCTGCAATCCTGAATTTCTCTTCCAACAGTTCGAGAGTCGTCGTGGGAGGATTTGTGTTGGGCATTTCCATGTATGAGGTCACGCCTCCGGCAGCGGCAGTGCGGCTCTCGCTGGCAATGTCGGCCTTGTGGGTCATGCCTGGCTCACGGAAATGTACGTGGTCATCTATCACACCAGGGAAAAGGTACAGGCCCGTCGCGTCAATCTCCGTGTCGTAAGATTGCGTGGAATCATCGCTCTCCAGCACCTCCTGTATCATCTCGTCCTCTATCACGACAGAGCCGATGAACGCGCGTCCCTCATTCACGATGGTAGCATTTCTGATGATAGTTTTCATAGGTTGTTCTCTCGGTTAGATTTTGTTTTCGGTTTGTTTTTGGGGTTGGACATCCACTGGCTTGGGGTATTTCTTGAACCATCCGTCCCATCTCAGTCTCATCACGCCGAAGAAGGCTTCGCCAAAGATGCTGCTGTTCATCTTCGACACGCCTTCCACGCGGTTGACGAAGACGACAGGCACCTCCTTGATCTTGAAGCCGCACTTGTAGGTGGTGAACTTCATCTCAATCTGGAAGGCATAGCCCTTGAAGCGGATGGCGTCGAGGTCGATGGTCTCCAGCACTCGACGTCGGTAGCACTTGAAGCCCGCAGTGGTGTCATGTACTTTGAAACCAGTGATGAACCGTACATATTTGGAGGCGAAATACGACATCAGCACTCTGCCCATTGGCCAGTTCACCACATTGACGCCTGAGATGTAACGGCTGCCGATGGCGAGGTCGTAACCTTCATCGGCGCAGGCGGAATACAATCTCGGCAGGTCGCTGGGTGCATGGGAGAAGTCGGCATCCATTTCGAAGATGTAGTCGTAGTTGTGTGCCAGACTCCATTTGAAACCGGTAATGTAAGCAGTGCCCAACCCGAGTTTCCCCTTGCGTTCCAAGATGAACAGGCGGTCAGCGAACTCTGTCCGCATGAGTTCCTTGACGATGTCGGCTGTGCCGTCGGGCGAACCGTCATCAATCACGAGGATATGGAAACACTTCTCCAGCGCAAAGATTGCACGGATAATCTTCTCAATATTCTCCTTCTCGTTGTAGGTGGGTATGATGATGATGCTGTCGCTTTCGTTCATGTACGATAACTGCATTGGTCTTTTGTGTTGCAAAGTTAGCATAAACCGCTCATACGTCAAAATAATAGCACTTATTTTTTGTTAAAGTTTACGAAATAAGGGAGTACTTTATATTGTTTTCCGTACCTTTGCATAGTTTTGAAGCGTAATACTTCGATGATTTGCACAGAGATTTTAACAATAGACAGAAATAATGGATAATCAAAATGTGGAGCCCGCAGAAGGTAAATTGGGCATCATGGTCGTCGGACTTGGTGCCGTTACTTCCACCTTCATGACGGGCGTGTTGATGGCTCGCAAAGGACTTGCAAAGCCCGTGGGTTCAATGACTCAGTATGATAAAATTCGTGTTGGAAAGGGGGCTGACAAGAAGTACCTTTCTTATGGAGAGATTGTTCCGATGGCGAAACTGGATGACATCGTGTTTGGTGCCTGGGACGTCTATCCAGCCAACGCTTTCCAGAGTGCAATGTATGCAGAGGTGTTGAGAGAGAAGGACATTTTGCCCGTGAAGGACGAATTGGAGAAGATTGTGCCCTTCAAGGCGGCTTTTGACAAGAACTTCGCCAAGCGACTCGATGGCGACAACGTGAAGGACTGCAAGACCCGTTGGGACATGGTGGAGCAGATTCGTGAGGACATCCGCAAATTCAAGAAAGAAAATAACTGTTCACGCATTGTGGTGGCGTGGGCTGCATCGACAGAGATTTATGTGGAGCCAAATATGAAGGTGCATGACACCCTGGCGCATCTCGAGGCTGCCATGAAAGCCAACGACACCAAGAACATCGCCCCCTCCATGTGCTATGCCTACGCTGCTCTGGCAGAAGGCGCACCTTTCATCATGGGCGCTCCCAACACCACTGTCGATATTCCTGCCATGTGGGAAATGTCGGAGAAACTCGGCCTTCCCATCGCCGGCAAGGACTTCAAGACAGGTCAGACCCTCGTGAAGTCGGGCTTTGCTCCCATCATCGGCACTCGCTGCTTAGGGCTCAACGGTTGGTTCTCCACCAATATCCTCGGCAATCGCGACGGACTCGTGCTCGACGAACCAGCCAACTTCCGCACGAAGGAGGTCAGCAAGCTTTCCACACTTGAGACCATCCTCAAGCCTGAGGCTCAGCCCGACCTCTATGGTCATGGCAACGACGAGGACAACCAGTACTACCACAAGGTGCGCATCAACTACTATCCTCCACGCAACGACAACAAGGAGGGTTGGGACAACATCGACATCTTTGGTTGGATGAACTACCCCATGCAGATCAAGATTAACTTCCTCTGCCGTGACTCCATCCTCGCTGCACCGCTCCTGCTCGACCTCTGTCTGCTCAGCGACCTCGCTGCACGTGCAGGCCGCAGCGGCATCCAGCGTTTCCTCTCCTTCTTCCTCAAGGCTCCCATGCACGACTACACGCAGGGCGAGGAACCAGTCAACCACCTCTTCCAACAGTACACCATGCTGAAGAATGCTATCCGCGAAATGGGA
>CADCQH010000132.1 GCA_902803605.1 uncultured Bacteroidales bacterium
CAAGTGCAGCCGCATCGCTTTCACTTGGAACGATGCTGCCCAGAGCCTGACCATCGACAAGCGCAAAGGTGCCTTCGACGGTATGCCCGTCACCAGAATCTTCACCGTCATCAAGGACGGCAAGGAAGTGGATGTCGTCTATAAGGGTAAGAAAGTGAGTGTGAAATTGTAATCGCTCAAACTGACAATGAGGGAGGGGCACATGGCGAAGTGTACCCTCCTTCTATTTTTTGTATTGTCTTCGATCTGTACTATCATTGCAGGGTGCATGGGCTTTTATCTGGAACGCGTTCTAAATCTTTTTCCGACGCGTTCAAAAAATATTTGGAACGCGTTCCCGTAAAAACTCCCTCGAGCACCTTTGGTACGCAGCGTGAAATGTTAAAAAATAGCCTTGTCCCTAAAAAAGTTTACCTTCTCATTATACATTTTTAAAAAAAGAGGGAATAGATGGGTAGAAGACAATGAAAATGGAGCAGACCGCAGACCATAGACATATCACCAACTCCGATGAGGTTCTCATCAAGGATGTGCTTGACGGAAAGACAGAGCAGTTTAGACCACTTGCCGACCGGCATGGCCAATGTGTACAGAAGTTTGTGGCTCACATGATTTCGTCAGCTGAAGATGCAGAGGAGGTGACACAGGACACGCTGATGAGCGCCTTTCAAAACTTGCACCGATTCGACGGAGAGAAAGCAAGTTTCAGAACTTGGTTGCTGCGCATCGCTTACCATACGGCACTAAAACGTCTTCGAAAAGAGTCGCAAAAGCGACGGCTCAAGATGGAGGTCGGAATGGAGGACTTACCCGACATCACAACAGACGAGTTGCTGAACGACACCACCAATGAACGTCTCGCACTGCTCCGACAGGCTGTGGACCAACTTGCCCCAGACGACCAACTGCTCCTCAGCCTTTACTATCACAATGGGCTTCCTCTCCGAGAGATTGCCTACATCGTTGACCGCACAGATTCTTACCTACGCTCACGGCTTCAGTGGCTCAGAAAGAAAATTCATCAAACCATCATCAACCTTGAAAACAATGGAAGCAGACATACATGACAAAGATAAGGCATTGCGCATCGTCATGAAACAGTTGGATGAGCGTGCCGAACAAGTGAAACTCTCTGAAGACTTCACCGACCAACTGATGGAACGTATCAGACAGGAACAGAGGGCGAGCAAGATGACCTTGCTCCGCCGTCACATAGGATTCGCTGTAGGCATCGCTGCTGCCTTGGCTCTCCTGGTGGGGATTGCTCTTCATGTAATGCAAGGAGACAACCATGTGTCACAACAGGTGGCAAAGAAAGAGTCCAACAAGGTGGAGAAGGTGGAGATGCCCCAAAAGGAAGTGGAGGAGACGAAAGATATTGCTCCAACGAGGACGGAGAAAAGGCTCTTGACATACGCTTCTGCCCCAGTCAGCAAGGTGGTGGAAGAGGAAATCATGGAGGAGAGTGAGGCGTCAGACAGTCTGCCTTCACTACCAGAAGAGGATGACCAAGATGTATGTTGGATATTGATACCCAACACGCCCTTTGCATTGAGATATTCTTTGACTTGGGAATCAGAAGATGAAGGGGCGTCAAAAGCAAACGTGTCGGCGGTAGAATGTGTGACCATTGAGGAGAATGACACAGTGCTCATCAAGAGTCCGTCTGGCGAAATCAGCAGAGGCTCGATGTTTGTGTATGAAGGGGAGAAGAAAGAGAACGATTTCGTCTATGTACGAGATGGACGTCTGCTCACGGCTGATGTCCGCATCTACTATAAGAAGGCATTCTTGAATGCGGATGGACAAACGTATTCCTACGTGGATGCTTTGGCATTGTTGGACTATCCTACTTGCAGTTTATGTATGAACGATTAACATGACAGTTTTATGAAAAGGGCGCTCTACATCGTTATTATGGCATTCTCCGTAGTGATGCTCCATGCTCAAGGAACAACAAAGGGGAATCTCCTGACTTACCTTCAGAAAGCGATGAACTTCAACAAGGTGGTGCCACAGGAGAAGGTTTATCTGCATTTCGACAACGTGGGTTACTTTGAGAATGAAACGCTGTGGTTTAAGGCATATGTCATCAGGACGGACAATGGACGTGCCACCGACCTGAGCAAGGTGCTGTATGTGGAACTGCTCAATCCGAGCGGCGATGTCATCAAGACCCGCAAGTACTCCATCGACTCGTTGGGTATGGCGCATGGCGACATGAAGCTGGACACGCTGCTGGGTTCTGGCTTCTATGAGGTGAGAGCTTATACACGATATATGACCAACTGGGGGACGAATGCAGTGTTCTCAAGGGTGTTCCCCATCTTCAAAACACCTGAAGAAGAGGGAAACTTTTCTGACTTGACAATCATGACGAAACTCTATGCCGACCGTGACCCCAACAACAGAACGACCGATGACCCCATCTACCAAAAGGCCATCGATGAAGGCATCTATACCCATGAATTGATGAAGACCATCAGCGTGCAGTTCTACCCAGAGGGGGGACACCTCGTCGTGGGCAAACGATGTCGCGTGGCTATGTTAGCCGTGGATGACAATGGGCGTCCATATCAAGGAGAGGGGTTTGTGATGAACAAGCAGGGTGACGTGCTGGCCGCTGTGGAGACCGACTCGTTGGGCAGGGGACTCTTCGAGGTGGTGCCCGATGCTGGAACCCTCACCTATCAGATGCGGAACATGAAGAAAGACGAGAAAAGGCAGGTGCAATTCTTCACTTTGCCTCAGGCACTGCGTCAAGGATGCACGCTGTCCGTGGATGCCGTCAGCGAAAAGATGCTTGCCACCCTCCAATGCACGGACAGCGTATGCGGCAACCTACTGGGCTATGTCCTCATGAACAATGGCAACATCATTCGTTGCGACACGCTCACAGCCGTTCCCCTCGTGGAAATAGAGATGAGCAGACAAGCACTGCCTGAAGGAGTGAACCAGATGACGGTATTTGACTGCTTGGGGAGAATCATGGCAGAGCGGCTCTTCTTCAAAAGTCCCACCCCCGACCCAACGGACACTGTCCGTGTGGTGGCTAAAACGACAAAACTGAAACCTTGCGGCAAGGTGGAGATGGAGATGCACACAAAGCCCAACGCCAACCTGTCCTTCACTGCGATGGATGCGCACTCCATGACTAACGGCAAGCAAGGCAACATGAAGACGTGGATGCTGCTCTCATCAGAAGTGAGAGGATATATCCCTAATATTGATTACTACTTTGAGGCAGACGATGAGGAGCATCGCAAAAATGCCGATCTTCTGATGCTGACACAAGGATGGAGACGTTATGACTGGCGATTGATGACGGAGCGCTACACTTTCCGCAAACCACAGCCTATCGAGGACAAGATGTATCTGAATGGGACGCTGAAAGCATACCGCAAGCATAACCCTGTGGGGAATGTCCACCTGTATGTCAGCCTCTATAACAAGCAGGGGCAAAGCCTGATTGGTCAGACAAGGACGGATTCTTTGGGCAACTACGCCTTCGAGATGCCGTTTGTAGATGGAGAATGGAACTTGTGTATCTACACAACGAGGCATTTGAAGAAAGCGGAAAAGCGGAAGACCTACTATGTGGGCATCGACCGCCAATTCTCACCCAAACCAAGGTTCATCACACCCATGGAAACGGAAATCCTGCATCCGCTGGCACCTAATGCCTTTGTGAGGAAACCCTTCGAATCTGAGGAAGAAGACTATGAGTTTGTCCCAATCACCCAAAAGGAGCATGTGCTGGAGAGCGTGACGGTAAAGGGGAGGCGGTACTTCACGAATGACGACTGGAAGTTCAAGAACGAGGCTTGGGGACGCCAATATGCAACGCTGTATTACGACATCGACAAAGCATGCAACGATGCCCTTGACAGGGGAGAGCCCGTACCCTATTTTCTGGAATTTCTGGCACAGAAGAATACACTTTTTTCCTATCAGCGGGAGGCAAGCTATCCATACTACGGACAAAATCATATACCCAGTGTAAGTTCTGCAAGTTCTTCAACTTCCCACCTCTTAATAAATAATAATAGTACTACAAATGCCTATACCTATTACTATGATGGGGCAAGGGTCGAATGGATTATTGACAATAATGAGCGCCCCCTTTTAGATGTTAAAGTAGGGGAACTCTATCTGGATGAGGTGAAAGCCGTCTATATTGTCCCCAATGACCCACGGGTCATGGACAATAGCACTCGCATCTATGTGTATCTGCACACGAAATATACCACTGAGAGCAATAAGGGCATCCGTCGCACCTTCTTCCAAGGCTTTAATGAGGCATCCACATTCAAGACGGAGGACTACAATGTGATTCCTCCTATGGCGGACTTCCGTCGCACCATTTGGTGGCAGCCCGATGTCAAGACCGATGCACAGGGCAATGCCAAGGTGGAGTTCTTCAACAATTCCACCTGTAAGGAGATGTATATCAGTGTAGAGGGAATGACGGCGGACGGAAAGATATTGGTGAACGAATGAAAGACCTGCTCTACGGGTTTAAAGCCCCTTGACGAAGGAACTGGAAAAAGAGAAAGAGGGTATGCCGATTATGTGGCACACCCCCTTTCTCTTTATGAACGATTATGAACAAGTAACTTTATTTCACTTCCCAAATGTCGTTGGTCTCAAGGAGTTCTGCAAAGTTGTGGTATTTCTTCTGAGCCTTCACCTCCTCAATCTGAGCAGTAACGCAGTCGTCGTAAGTAGGTGCATCTACATCACGAATGACACCCAATGCAACAGGGAAACCGTCACCATTGCCCATGAGCGCCAGTTTGAGCTGGAGGGTGTTGTCCTCACAGTGGGCATCATGCACGAGGATATCCTTCTCCGTGATGCCG
>CADCQH010000133.1 GCA_902803605.1 uncultured Bacteroidales bacterium
CAGTCTGACCGATATGGAACGACGGGTCTATGACCTTGTCACCCGTGCCTTCATCGCAGTCTTCTATCCCGACTGCAAGTTTGAGACCACTACGGTGTATGGGGAGGTAGCCCCTCAAGAACAAGCCCCAGTCCTTTTCCGCACGAGTGGACGCACCATCCTTGATGATGGCTGGAAGGTTATTTATAAGAAGAATCCAGCAGATACAACAGATGAAGAGGAGAATGGCAATGCTGACGATGACCGTTCACTTCCCGTTTTCTCCAAAGGCGAAAGCGGACCTCATATTCCTTCTCTCACAGAGAAATGGACACAGCCTCCCAAGGCATATACAGAGGCGACCCTTCTGCGTGCGATGGAGACAGCAGGCAAATTTGTCGATAATGAGGAACTGCGCGATGCCATGAAGGAGAACGGCATTGGTCGTCCTTCCACCCGTGCAGCCATCATTGAGACCCTCTTCAAACGTCGTTATATCCGCAAGGAGCGTAAAAGCCTTGTCGCCACGCCTACAGGTGTCGAACTCATAGGCATTATCCATGAAGAACTCCTCAAGAGCGCCGAACTCACAGGCATCTGGGAAAAGAAACTGCGTGAGATAGAGAAGAAGCAATACGATGCCCAGACCTTCATCGCAGAACTCAAGCAGATGGTCACAGACATCATCAACCAGGTGCGTAACGACCATTCCAACCGTCAGGTGACCGTCACTACTGACGGAGACCTGAAGAAGAAGGCGAAGAAGGTTGCTTCCACCAATACCCCTGCAGGTTTCCAACCCAGCCCACGCGCTGGGCGAAGTTCAAAATCTCGTAAAGCCCAATCCTCTAAGAAAACGACAGAAGAGGTCAAGGCAGCCCATAACCCTGATGAGGTCATAGGTATGCCCTGTCCCCTTTGTCACGAAGGTCATATCATCAAAGGCAAAGCCGCTTATGGCTGTTCCCGTTGGAGGGAAGGCTGCACCTACCGCTTGCCTTTTGACCAGGCGTAAGAATACGTTTAACGTGTGTGTGTTTCAAACACCAGCGGCACCACCAGCTTCATCACCACATTTCTTCCCATATTGTACACGCCCATCCGTCCTGTTGCCTCGTTGATGTCCGTGTATTTCAGTCGGCTCAAGTGACTTTGATAGGCTCGATTCAGGAGATTGTCAGCAGTCACATACACTTCTGCCACCTTCTTCTTCCCCCACATCAGGTCTGTACCTGCTGAGAGATTCAGGAGCGTGTAACTGGGTGTGGCAGTCTCTGTCTGGTCAGCCTTGTAATAGTGGTTCTGACGCAGATAGCACTCCAAGCCCAATGCCAAGTAGGCGTTGTTCAGGACTTTGCCGTGATGCGTGATTTCATACTTCACCTCTGAAGTCCATCGTGGTGCAGGTGTGAAGGGCAGATAGCGCATCTCCTCTGGCTGATTCAGTTGTCGGGCATCTACATAGGAGAAGGTGTTGCCTAAGTGCAGACGATGGACAGGGTGTATGTCCACCCCTGCCTCAAATCCTAACAGACGGGCGTCGCCTTGCGTATATTCATACGTGTTGTAACCCTCTTCCATCACCGAATCAATGCGCTTCGTGAAGATGTAGTTGCTGATTTTGTTGGCAAAGAGTGCCACCTGTGCTGACACATAGCGTGACGTGAAATCCACGCCAAGGTCTGCCTGCCAACTGTATTCAGACTTCAACTGGGCGTTGCCCAACTCATAGCGCACCGTTCCTTCATGCACGCCGTCTGCCCCCAGTTCACTCATGTTGGGTGCACGGAAACCGCGTGCCATGTTCAGACGCACGTCTATATGCTCATTGGCGTTCCACACAGCACCCACACTGCCCGTCACACCGTCAAAATTCTTGGTGAGGTCATACTTCAGATGGCGCTTGTCATAGCGAAGGCCTCCATTCAACGTCCATCGCTCCCATTCCTTGCTCACGGTGGCATAGCCGCCAAAGTCGAACAGGCGATATTCAGGTATCAGCGCTTCCTCGCCCAGATTCTGCGACCGTTGCCACATGCCGTTCACACCAGCTGCCACCTTCCATCCGTCGAAATCCTGCGTCAGATACCTCACGTCATAAGTCACGGTATGCAGTTTGAAGAACACCTCATAGTCATCCATAGACTCTTCAAACTCCTGGCGTCGGTTCTGCTGATAACCCACAATCGCCTTCAGATAGCCTTTTGGCAGATTGATGGAGTTGTCCCACACAGCCCTGTAGTGCTTCACCTGTTGAAACGGCAAGGTCTTCGAGTAGGTCTTGTGGCGATCGGTCGTCCACTCCAGCGCGCCAGTTTCTTCATCGCGTTCACCCTCAATGATGCTGGGAGTCAGGTGATAGCATGTCCATGTCAGATGAGAGTGTCCCCACCGCTTGTCCAGGCCTAACATCAGCCTGCCAGCCCGTTCCCTGAACTGCGAACCAGGCACATAGCCGTCATACTTATTCTTATAGGCATGTGCCATCTTGTCAGAGAAACGTCCGTCCCACACGAAACCGCTGTGATTGCCTGCCGCATTCAGCGAGTAGGCAAACAGACCGTTATTCGTCTGGTATTCCGTGCTCACGTTCGCTCTCACTTCACCATCCATCGGCGAAGGTGCATTGTGCAGAATCAGCACGCCTGCCATTGCATCCGAACCATACATCAGCGAGGCAGGACCCTTCAGAATCTCCACAGAGCCGACACCATTTCCGTCCACCTCCACACCATGTTCATCCCCCCATTGCTGTCCTTCCTGACGCACTCCCTCGTTCATCACGATGATGCGGTTATAGCCCAAGCCTCGAATGATGGGTTTGGAGATGCCTCCACCCGTAGTCACCTGTGCCATACCGGGCTGCTTTGCCACAGCATCAATCACATTGGTCGAGGTCGTCTGTTTCAACTCCTTGCCAGTTACCACGGAGATGGGCGCAGTCGAGTGTTTCAGTTTCGTGTCACCCGTCACACCTGTCACCATCACCTCGTTCAACTCCAGATGGCGGTAGAACACATCCGTGGTGTCCTCTGCCTCTTTGCCACCGTTGCTCATACGATGGTTTTGAGCCGTCATTGTCATGCCGCAGCACAACAAAGACAGCATCACATATATTGTCTTCATTTGATTTTTTTTATAAGATTGTTTGCGTTGTTTTTAATTCTCTCCTGTGAATGAGCAGAACACAGGAGGAGCACGCCCGAAGACTGCGCCCCTCACACCAGCAAGAACACCTTGCTCGGTTTGACAGAGAGGGGCTGTGTACTTCAGCTTTTTAGCCGTGAAAACAACTGTCGGCGCCGATAAGAAGGGTAGGGTGAGGAACTGGCACAGCACGCAGTCAAAACTGCAGAATGTCTGACTGCTGAAGTGCCCGGCGTGAGGCAAATGGTGTACACATTCCTTGCACTGATCACCCTCTATGTGCGCCTCTGGGTGTACATGAAAGGACGCCAAAAGAAGCATTGGCAGGAACACCGCCAACAGCACCCAAGAAGAATAATATCGTCTTGCCGTCTCTTTCATGCTGCAAAGGTACGCATATAATCCGAATGTACCAATAAAGCGCTGAAGAAATTCACTGTCAACTTATCATCGCACTTGGCACCAGAGTTTCATTACGACTAACTGGTAGTTTCCTTACGAGAAACCATGGGTTTCCTTACGAGAAAGGGTTGGTTTGTGATATTCTTCATCTGCGAATCAAAGAACCTGTCTATAGTGATTCCTGTCCACATTTTCCCTTAAAAAGTTTGGAGGAGTTGGTATTTGGTCAGCATTAAATCTGATAGTGGACGATTCGAAATAAAGGCGGTTTTCATCTTGGAGGATGAAATCCTTATAACATTGGTACGATGACACGCTGTAAGAGTTTTTGAAGCAGCGTTACCCACAAAGGAGATAATATGAAAGGTATAATAACTGTAAATAAAGTGTATTTGTAGCGCTTCTTGATCAGTCTTTCATCTGTCAAAAGAACCTCATGGATGATTCCTTCGATATATTTTTCTTTTTTTAACCGTATCGCGGCATATATCATGTATAAGATGATACCAGAGATTGCTATATAGCCGAATTGATTGGCGTCCTGTTCTGTCAGTTCAGATCCACTGACCACATATATACAATAAAATAAGAACACAATGGGTCTCAACAGGATAAAGGTGAATAGTGTAAATATTGGGATGTAGCCATTATCACGCCACTTATCGAATATTTTTTCACTCGGTTGGTGGAATTTGAAAGAATCCAAATAATAAAGTGTAAAGAAGAGCGTATGTAGAAAAGCCTTGATTAATCGCATGTTGAAAGAGTTAAAATCTAAAATATGGCTTCATCTGCTCCACTGTGTACCCTGCATTGCGCAACAGTTGGATGATGCCGTGTTCTCCTGGCAGACGCCACGCTTCGAACTCA
>CADCQH010000134.1 GCA_902803605.1 uncultured Bacteroidales bacterium
CGACAACATGAGTTCAATGACTGCTGTTGAGATGGGAACCCGTGGTGGCGAGTATGTGAACCGCAACCAGTGGTCAGAAAAGTATGTGGTGCCTGCCAATATCACTGAGGCTGAGAGCTTGGCCGTGGTGGCAGAGTTCAGCAAGCAGCACTATGGCGCTTACAACGAGGTGTTGGTACCTTGGACAGAGCTGTTCGTACAGCAGGTGCATAAGGGCCAATCTCGCTATGTGGATGGCTTCAAACAAGGCACAGGCGTTGCAAGCGACAAGATGAATCACCTGCTGATTTGGGACAATTCGGCTGGTGAGGGTGCTTTTAATGGTGGCTATATCCATGTGAACGATTTCAACAGTGGTGACCACCATGCTGTTGGGAAAGATGAAAAGACAGGTCGTCAGATTATCGGTCTGACACTCATGCGCGGCATCAATCCTGATGATTGCCCCACTGAGGATGTAACCATCAATGGTGAGACGAAGCACTGGGTGAAGCAGTTCTGTTATCATAATACGCAGAGCAACGAATACCAGCCAACCTATATCATGAAGCATGTGAGTTGGGTGGAAGATGGCGTGACGAAGTCGGGTCTTTATCTGGGTTTTGACTTCTATGCTCAGAAGCGTCCAGACCAACCTGCTGATAAAAATATGGATGTGGCACGCGACTGGATTTTCAACGATTGGATTATCAAGATTTCTCAGGGGCTTGATGTGAGCGTGCCTGTGAGCGAACTGCAGAATGCAGAACCTGCAGCTTGGATTCTGGCAGGTGAGGACCTTGGTGGCGGCTTCGACATCGACTACAATGACGTGGTGGTGAAGGTAGAACCTATGGCTGGTGAGAACATGGTGAAGGTGATCCCGTTGGCTGCAGGTGGTACATTGGCTTCATATCTTTTCTTCGGTACGACTTGCATTGGTGAGATTCACCAGTTGCTCGATGCCGCTCCAGCTCGAAGTGGCAGCTACCAGCCAATTAATTTGGGTGGTGATCTGCATGAGCCTACTCAATCGAAGGAATTGCATGTGGCTCAAGACTGGAGCCTGACTCAAGACATCAGCAAGGCGAACAACATGGGTGGTTTCACCATTCGTGTGTTGCCTGCAGGCACAGAACCTAAGGCAAAGACACTCAATTATGACGACAAAGCCTTCGACAATGCTACTACCGTGAAGGCTCCTCAGCAGGGGGAGGCTCCTTATATCATCTGTGTACCATACGCTTACAAACTTACGAACTATCCTGAACCAGGACTATCGGAAGCTACCGTGTGGGAATGGCCAAACGAACGCATCAACATTGCTGAAGTGTATGAAGAATTTGAGGCTTGGGCACATGACAAGGGCGCCAAGAAGGACTGGTACACAAAACCTGTCGGCAAAGGTTTCGTCAACACCATGAAGTTCACTCGCAAGTCGTTCGGTGTGCAACCTGCCAAGATGACTGATTTCGCAATTCAGGAGACAGGTAATCCTACAGCTGACTTGACTATCTACAACAAGGTTCCAAGTGTTTATCCAGAGCAGCCGGTGCCAGTTGCTACCCTAACGCTGAAGGAGGGTGTGACGAGTGTTGATGTGGTCACTGGCGATGAGATTGACGTCCTCGACTACGTAAATGTTTCGGCTGGATACCTTGATAAGGTCTTTGGTGATGCACCAAATCCAGACATCATGGAATCTGTCAGTGGTTCTCTCACGAAGTTCAAGTGTGTGAAGCGGCGTGATAATCCGGGCACCACCACGATCAATGTCATACTGTCCACTCCAACCAAAATCTTGATTGTCCCACTGACCATCAACTACAACAAGATTGGCGGCACGAGCAGCGAAGACAGTAACAAGCAGAACAACAACATCGTTCTTTATGATAACGGCACAGCTATCTATAACATTCCTACCATCGCAGCGGGCGAGACCAAGACCTACACCATCACTTCCAA
This sequence comes from uncultured Bacteroidales bacterium, assembly GCA_902803605.1. Taxonomy (GTDB): domain Bacteria; phylum Bacteroidota; class Bacteroidia; order Bacteroidales; family Bacteroidaceae; genus Minthosoma. The sequence goes on from CADCQH010000134.1 coordinate 1,945, forward strand.
CGGCTCAGGCAGCTATTCAGTAGTGGACAGCGAATTCTTCACGGCTTCCGTCAGCGGCAACACGCTGACCATCACCGGTGTGAAGGCAGGTCAGGCTAACCTGATACTCACCCAGGCTGCCGACGACACTTACAAGGCTGCAACCGGCACTTACGGGCTCACTACAACAGGGGCTCAGCAGGCAACGGATAACGATAACGGTGAAGAGGGGAATGATGACGGAAATGGCACACCAAGTGGAGGTGCAGGCACTTACTCCTTTAGCGGCAAGCAGACCAATTGTGTCTTCACGGTGGAAGCGGCTGGCAACGGCAAGTACAACGTGAAGTACAATGGCACAGCCATCCTGAAGGGTGTTGCCAAAGTGACCTTCAGTTGGTCTGACAACTATCAGCCGAAAGAGTGGGGCGGCGCGGCAGGTGGTTTCAAAATCAACTCTCCATGGGGAACCACAAATTTGGAGACGGTCAGCGCGCAAGACAACTATGCAGTGACGCTGAGTTCAGCCTTCGGTGATTCAGAGGGCAAGACCATCACTGTCAGCAACAATAATTCAGGCTCATCTTTCTATCTAACTGTTTCAGGGGAATAAACAAGAAAAAGGAATATTTGTTTTCATACTGAAATTAAAGATTATATATGAGTGGGAGAGGCTGCCTGTGAAGTTAGCCTCTCTTGCGCTTTTTATACCAAAAATTTGGAGGGTAGAGGAAAAGTGCGTACCTTTGCACAGCAAAAGAAGAAGGGAAATGTTATTGAATATTCTTTGGATATTGCTTGGCTTCGTCCTCCTCGTGAAGGGGGGCGATTTCCTGATTGACGGTGCTGTGGCGATTGCCCAGCGTGCCAAGCTCAGCGCAATGGTCATTGGCATCACGGTGATTGGATTTGGCACGTCAATGCCTGAACTGCTGGTATCGACACAGGCGGCGTGGGTCGGTTCGTCTGGTCTTGCCATCGGCAATGTGGCAGGGTCGAATATCGCCAATATCGCATTGATATTGGGTGTGACGGCTCTGATTCATCCGTTGCCCTCACAGCGCACGATGATGCGGGTGGATATTCCCTTTATGCTTTTGGCAATGCTTGTGTTTATCGCGGTGGCATTCACAGATGGTACCATTCAACGGTGGCAGGGCATTTGTATGGTGGCGATGTTGGTGGCGTTCATCTCGTGGGAGGTGTACCGTTCGCGCAAGAAGATGAAGAAGGAGGCAGAGGTGGTGACTCCGTCGATGCCGTTGTGGCGTGCCATCCTGTATGTGCTGGTGAGCCTGGCTGCGATGGTGTGGGGGGCTGACAGGTTGATTGAGGGTTCGAGCGCCATTGCGATGGAACTGGGTGAATACTTTGGTGTGGCGAAAGATGAAATGGAACGCATCATCGGACTGACGGTGGTGGCAGTGGGCACGAGTCTGCCAGAACTTTTCGCCAGTGTGATGGCTGCCCGGAAGGGCGAGACAGACATGGCGGTGGGCAACATCATCGGGTCTGTGTCGTTCAACATCCTTTCGGTGGTGGGTGTGGCAAGTGCCATCACGCCGATTCAGAATGC
>CADCQH010000135.1 GCA_902803605.1 uncultured Bacteroidales bacterium
CTATAGATATAGGTGAGGGAACTCTGCAGTTCAGTCTCCGTCAAGTAAGACGCAATCTTATTGTCCTTAATCATCTCAGAGACGAACGCCTGATGCTCTGCTGCCTGGTTGGATGAGTCATACATGCCCTCCTCGTTCGGCTCTATTTTCTTGCTTGGCGAAGGTATGATGGTATAGTCCTCATTGTTCTGCAGATGGTCTTCCAGATGCTCTATTTCAAAAGATATGAACGGCACGACCCTGCGCCCCAGACGGGTGTTGAGCAGGTTATTGCGAAGCGAGAAATCCAGCAGTTTGCGTTCCCAGATCATCTGCTTCGTGGTAGGCTTGCCCGTGTCTTCCAGACGCAAATCGTAGTGGCTCAGTTCATTGACATGAGTGGTGGCATTCTGATGCTCCACACCTTCGTTGTCAAACGTCCACACGCCATCCTTCTGGATGCGTTGGGGAAGAGGACGGATTTGTCCCAGACGGCAACGGTGAATATCCACAAAGTAATAGAAGATGCTCTCATCCCTCAGCTTCACCATCGCACTCTTCACAGCATCCTCAAAACCGACGTTTCCTGATGACGTGATGGCAGTCGATTCGAAGAGCACAAGATTGTTGTTCCCGTCTGCCGTCTCCTTCAGCAGGAGGCTCACATCGTCACACACCATCTGAGGACTGACTGTAGGAGTGAGCCAGGCTCCCACCAACGCATGTCCTCTCATCAAGACCAGAATAGGGTAGATGTTGCAGGCTTCCAGACAGGACGCCACCAAGAGGCTCGTGTCGATGCAGGTGCCGATCTTTTCTGTCAACACCTTGTCTGCCAGCCGTACACGCTGACCGCAGGCTTCGAAACTGGCAGGAGGAGCAGAATAGACGATGCCTTCCGAACGCAATGCCTCATAGATGGCAGCCACCTGGGCACGCACACGGTTTCGGTCTTGCGTCTGGTATTCATCCAACTGAGACGAACCCGTCCACTTCTCCAAGAACTGAGCGGCTACCACCTTGATTCTCGACAGCATCGGGTTGTTAGGCACGACGAAGGCGGCAAGATGTTCTGGCATCACATTAGGCCCTGCCCATTCATCATAAGCAAGCAAAGTGATGGGAAGTTCTTGCTGCAACAGCGCACCATCCTCTTCCTCAGCGGTGATGGTGAAGGTCGTGTTGACGGCCTCTGTGATTGCACTCAACTGCTGGATGTCAGGCAAAATCTTTACGTCACTCACTTGAACGGATTGTCCACCTCGCAGCAGCTCAATCCTTTGACTGTGCTCCTTGATGAATTCACCCTGAATGGTTATCTTGATGTGATGCCAATCTCGCTGTTCCACATTATCCAATACTAATTTATAGCAAGTGTCCACACCGCTATTCAGCATTGAATAGTTGAGAGAGGTAAGATATTCTATCGTGAGAATGGCCTTCTCCGTTCTGATGATCTCTTGTCCGTTCATTGTTGGAAGGTATTAAATGATTTTGCCGTTTCCGCTGACAACATTCAGCAATTGGTTGCAAAATTACACAAATAATTCCACTCTCACAATTCTTTATGTGTTTTTTGCATGTGAGTTTGTTGGTGCTTATTGAAATAATCGCTAATTTTGCGGCAGATAATGCTTGCATCAGATGAAACTCATATTAAAAATGATCATGCTGCTGACGTTGCTGGTGAGTTGTGCCACGCAGCAGGAAAGGGCAGAACGGAGAGCACAGACCCAAAAGGCTGTGAATGAGGCGATGGAAAGCCGTCAGTGGCGCATAGACATCACCTCGATGAGACCGTTTAGATATGGGTCGAGAATGGTCTCGTCTGACTTCTATTTGGAATTGAGAAACGACACGCTCAGAAGTTATCTGCCATATCTTGGTCAGGTATATTGGAAGCCACCGACGCTCATGCCCTCAATCGGTCTGAACTTTGAAGAACCAGTTTTGCGCTATCAGCAAGACTCGCAAAAGGCACAAGGTCACCAGATGGGGATATATGTCAAAACGGAGGAAGACACATATCTTTATGCGATAGATTTCAATGACAGCGGTGAAGCCACCATCCGTGTTCGCTCAAATAACCGTGACCCCATCGGCTTTGATGGCAACATCAGGTGTAAATAGTTTTCCCTAACTATGCAGCAAGAAAAAATGTCGTAGGAAAGGGAAAACAACGGCGTTCTTTTGTCAAGACAACGGCGTGGAAAGCTTGAAACAACGGCGTTCATCCCCGTTGTACCCCCAAAACGATGACAGCGATGACGATGACAGTGATGACAGTGGGGGTATTTATTTTTCTTCTCACACCAGAAGAAGGTATTATTTGTTAAATCTAATAATTTAAATATTAATAATTATTAATAATAATATGTGTATTTTCGATAACGATGAC
>CADCQH010000136.1 GCA_902803605.1 uncultured Bacteroidales bacterium
CTCGAATGCACAGAAATGAAGGATAGCGGTCTTCCAGGCACATCAAGATACATCACTACCAAGAACCGCAAGAACACTCCAGACCGTCTGGAGCTGAAGAAGTATAACCCCATCCTGAAGCGCATGACTGTGCACAAGGAAATCAAGTAATTTACCTTTTGACAATTTACAATTTACCATTTGCCATGCGGCGAGTGCGTGGATTGTGGAATCTTCGAATTGTAAATAAATTGTAATTTGTAAATTAAAAAATTGTAAATAATTAGGCTATGGCAAAAAAAACCGTCGCTACCCTCCAAAGCAAGGATGGTCGTTCTTACACCAAGGTCATCAAGATGTTCAAGTCTCCCAAGACTGGCGCATACGCATTTGATGAGAAGATGATTCCTGCCGACATGGTGAAGGAATACATGAAGCAGTAATCTGACGTTGGGGCTGGTTCAGCCCGACATGGATAAAAACATAGGCTTGCAGGGCACTTTTAGGGGCATTGCAGGTGAAAAAACTAAACCTTTCCAATTTTGGAGAGGTTTTTTTTGTTTTTTTTTGGTTATTCTCTCGCTTATTCGTACCTTTGTCACTTTAAGAACATAAGAAAGGAAAAAAGTATGGGATTTTTTGACATATTCTCCAAGAAGAAAAAAGACACACTGGATAACGGACTGGCCAAGACGAAGGAAAGCGTGTTTGGCAAGATTGCACGTGCTGTGGCCGGCAAGTCGAAGGTGGATGATGATGTGCTGGACAATCTGGAGGAGGTGCTGATTACGAGTGATGTGGGTGTGGACACCACATTGGAGATTATACGCAGAATTGAAGAAAGGGTGGCACGTGACAAGTATGTGGGCACAGATGAACTGAACAGAATTCTGCGCGAGGAAATAGCTGGCTTGCTGACGGAGAACAATACGGATGACACGGAGGGTTTCCAGATACCAGAGAGTGGGCACAAGCCCTACATCATCTTGGTGGTGGGCGTGAATGGTGTGGGCAAGACCACCACCATCGGCAAGTTGGCCTATCAGTTCAAGGAGGCAGGCATGAAGGTCTATCTGGGTGCTGCCGACACTTTCCGTGCCGCAGCTGTGGAGCAGATCTGCATCTGGGGTGAAAGGGTCGGAGTGCCTGTGGTTAAGCAGCAGATGGGCAGTGACCCTGCTGCGGTGGCATACGATGCTGTCAGTTCGGCCAAGGCCAATGGGGCTGACGTGGTGCTGATTGACACAGCAGGACGTCTGCACAACAAGGTGGGTCTGATGAATGAGCTGACGAAGATAAAGAATGCCGTGAAGAAGGCTGCCGGACATGAGGCTGATGATGTGATGCTGGTGCTGGATGGCTCGACTGGACAGAATGCCTTCGAGCAGGCCAAGCAGTTCACCAAGGCGACGGAAGTGACTTCGATGGCCATCACCAAGCTGGATGGAACAGCCAAGGGTGGGGTGGTCATTGGCATCAGCGACCAGTTCAAGATTCCTGTCCGCTACATCGGACTGGGAGAGGGAATGGAAGACCTCCAGGCTTTCAACCGGAAGGAATTTGTGGACAGCCTGTTCGGAGAGTAGTTGAGAGTTCTTGGTTTAGGGTTTAGAGTTTAGGGTTTAGAGTTTAGGGTTTAGAGTGAGGGTGTAGGGTCGAGAATTTAGAGTGAGAAATTGAGAAAGAATACGATAGATATTATCACGCTGGGGTGCTCTAAGAATCTGGTGGATTCGGAAAGGCTGATTCGTCAGTTGGAGTTGAATGGCTATCATGTCACGCATGACAGTGATAACCCACAGGGTGAGATTGTGGTGGTGAACACGTGTGGATTCATTGCCGATGCACAGGAGGAGAGTGTGAACATGATTCTGGAACTGTGTCAGGCAAAGGAGGAGGGAAGAGTGAAGCAGGTCTATGTGATGGGGTGTCTGTCCCAACGGTTCATGAAAGAGCTGGGGCATGAGATTCCGCAGGTGGACAAGTTCTACGGCAAGTTCAATTGGACGGAACTGTTGAATGACTTGGGTAAGGTCTATCAGAAGGAACGCCAGTATGAACGCCGCCTGACCACCCCCAAACACTATGCCTACCTGAAGATTTCGGAAGGATGTGACAGACATTGTGCCTATTGTGCCATTCCCCTGATTACAGGTCGTCATCAGAGCAGAAGGATGGAGGACATCGTGGCAGAGGTGGAGCATCTGGTGGGTGAGGGCGTGAAGGAGTTTCAGTTGATAGCGCAGGAGTTGACCTACTATGGATTGGACATTTATGGAGAACAGAAGATAGCGGAACTGGTGGAGAGGATTAGTGATGTGAAGGGTGTGAAGTGGATTCGCCTGCACTATGCCTATCCGATGAATTTCCCCTGGGATTTGCTCAGGGTCATCCGTGAGAGGAAGAATGTGTGCAAGTATCTGGACATTGCTCTCCAGCACATCAGCACAAAGGTGCTCACCAACATGCAGCGGCATGTGAACAAGGAAGAGACCTACGAACTGATTGAACGCATCAGAAGGGAGGTTCCGGGCATAGCCATCCGCACGACCTTGATGGTGGGCTTCCCTGGAGAAGGTGAGGAGGAATTTGAAGAACTGAAGGAATTTGTGCGCTGGGCAAGGTTCGACAGGATGGGAGCCTTTGCCTATTCGGAGGAAGAAGGTACGCCAGCCCAGAAGAACTTCACGGATGAGGTGCCTGACGAGCTGAAGCAGAAGAGGCTGGGGGAGTTGATGGACTTGCAGCAAGGCATATCGGCAGCGGTGCAGGCAGAGAAGGTGGGCAAGACCCTGCAGGTCATCATCGACAGGAAAGAAGGAGAGTACTATGTGGGAAGGACAGAGTTTGACTCACCAGAGGTTGACCCAGAAGTGCTCATCCCAATGGCAGACAAGGTGCTGAGAAAAGGATGCTTCTATAAGGTTCAGGTCGTGGATTCAGACGATTTTGACTTATATGGTAAAGTGATTTGACCTATATGATAGTGATTTGACTAAATGATAAAGTGACAAGATGACGAACAAAGAATTTTTAGAGAAAGTCTCGCGGAAGACCAACATCGAGATGGACAAAGTGAAGGATTTGTCTTCTTCACTGGCCAGTGCTGTGCTTGAAGCCATTGCTCAGGGCAACAGCGTGACTATCCAGGGCTTTGGCTCGTTTGAACCACGTGAAAAAGCCAGTCGCAGAATCTACAATCCCACCACCAAGACCTATCTGGTGGTACCGTCAAAGACCACACTCAGCTATAAGATGAGTGCTGCGCTGAAGACTCAACTCAACAAGCAGTAGCCTATGAACGAGAAACTTTCATTCCAGAACATCACCGACAAACTGGCTCAGGAGTCAGGAGTGTCGAAGAAGATGGCAGAGACCTTCTCAAAGGCTTTCTTTGACACCATCGTTGAAACCTTGTCCACAGGCGATTCCATCAAAATCAAAGGCTTGGGCACCTTCAAACTGGTGGAGGTGGGTGACAGGGAGAGTGTGAATGTCTCCACAGGTATGCGCTTCGTCATCCCTGGATACAAGAAAGTGGCCTTCACTGCAGAAGACAGTGTGGTGGAGGAATTGAATGCCCGCACAGAAGCACCAGCGTCAGACTCCACTGAAACACCTGTAGAGGTGGAGGTAAGTGAGCCTGTAGCAGCAGAAGTGCCTGAAGAAGCACCTGTTGAAGAAGTGCCTGTAGTTGAAGAAGAGGCGCCTGTTGTTGAAGAAGTGCCAGTTGAAGTAGAAAAAGAAGAAGATATAGACACCCTTATCCAAGTGCCAGAACCCGAACAGGTGGAACAGCCACAAGATGCTTTTGCAGGCATTGACATGCTCATATCCACCCCTGAAAGTATGGAGGAAATCCGCCAGCAATATGAGGAGGCTAAGGCCAAGATGGAAACTGCCGTGGAGGAGGCTCGTAAGGCCAATGCAGAGAAACTGAGGTTGGAAAGACTCTTGGAGAGGATGGAGAATAATGTGGAGCCAGAGATGGTGGCTCATACGGAAAGGGCAGAGGTGCAGAACACAGATGATTCTGCTGACACTGCTCAAGAGACTGCTCAAGAGGAAAACTCGAATAAAATAGAGGCTGTAGATAAGACAGATACCACAGATGAAGAGGCCAAGCGTCAGGAGGCTTTCAATCGTGTGATGATGGAACAGCCCAAGCAGCAGGAACCAGAACCTCCGTCAGAAAAGACAAGCAACAGGAACGTGTGGATGACCCTCCTCGTTGTCTTCCTGGTTGCTGTTCTTGGCGTCTTTGTCTATATGATTTACCGCAATATTGAGGCTGTGGAGAAGGTACCAACAGAACAGACCACCAAGCCTTCCAAACCAGTCCAATCCCAGAAACCTTCCAAGCCTGCTCAACCAGCCCAACCATCAGCACCAAAGGTGGATAAGGACTCAGTGGAAAAAGTCCAGAAGGAAGATAGCATCAAGGCATCCAAGGTGGATACATCCAAACCTCAAAAGGAGGAGACTCAGCCAAATGCCAAGAAAATTGAGGAGAAGAAGCAGGATACAAAGAAACCTGTTGAGGTCAAGAAGCCTGAAGAGAAGAAACCAGAGCGTCCCAAGACTCACCGCATGCAAAGAGGCGAGTCCCTGACCCGCATCTCTCAGAAGTACTATGGCACCAAGGATTCAGTCCGTGCTATCTTGCGCATCAACACCTTTGCCAACCCTGACAACATCCCTGTGGGTGCAGTGGTGAAGTTGCCGTAAGAGGTTTTCAGTTCATCATTTAATCATCCTTCATTATAAGCCAATCGTAGCAATTGTGTTACGGTTGGTTTTTATGATGCCAATATTTCTTACACCTTATCGGTTAAGGTTTCTTAATTTCTGGTTTTTGGAACGGAATTTCAAGTTTTTTAATATATCGTGTGTGTGTGGAATGGGTAAAATGCTGTAACTTTGCAGTGTTTTAGAAGGGTTCTGTCCCTCCAGAAAAATTAAAGACAATGGAATCAATTGATATTAGAGAATTAAATGAGAAGATTGAACGCCATTCGGCGTTTGTGACAAACCTGATGACTGGCATGGATCAGGCCATCATCGGTCAGAAACATCTGGTGGAGTCCCTCTTGCTGGGACTTCTTTCCGATGGGCACGTACTTTTGGAAGGTGTGCCTGGATTGGCCAAGACAAAGGCCATCAAGACACTGGCATCGCTGATCGATGCACAGTTCAGCCGCATCCAGTTCACCCCAGACTTGCTGCCTGCCGATGTGATTGGTACGATGATTTACTCGCAGAAGGATGGCGAGTTCAAGGCCAAGAAAGGCCCCATTTTCGCCAACTTCATTTTGGCAGATGAAATTAACCGTGCTCCAGCCAAGGTGCAGAGTGCATTGCTGGAAGCCATGCAGGAACGTCAGGTGACCATCTCCACTCAGACATACGAACTGCCCAAGCCTTTCTTGGTGTTGGCCACCCAGAACCCCATTGAACAGGAGGGTACCTATCCTCTGCCAGAAGCTCAGGTGGACCGCTTCATGCTGAAGGTGGTGATTGACTACCCCCGTCTGGAGGAGGAGAAGGCCATCATCCGTCAGAATATCAAGCAGGAGGCACTGAACATCCACCCAGTCATGGGCACTCAGGAGATTGAGGAGGCCAGAAAGGTGGTTCGTGAGGTGTATCTGGATGAGAAGATAGAACAGTATATTGCTGACATTGTGTTTGCCACCCGCTATCCAGACAAGTACAATCTGAAGGAACTGAAGGGTCTGATTGGCTTTGGTGGTTCACCACGTGCATCTATCAATTTGGCATTGGCTGCCCGCTCATTTGCCTTCATCAAACATCGTGGCTATGTCATTCCAGAGGATGTACGTGCTGTGGCTCAGGATGTACTCCGCCATAGAATCGGCCTAACTTATGAGGCAGAGGCCAGCAATGTAACCAGCGAGGAAATCATCAGCAAGATTCTGAATAAGGTAGAAGTACCATAATGGAAACTGAAGAACTGTTACAGAAGGTCAGGAAGATTGAAATAAAGACCAAGGGGCTCTCGAACAATATCTTTGCAGGTGAGTATCACTCTGCCTTCAAGGGTAGGGGTATGGCATTCAGCGAGGTCAGGGAATACCAGTATGGTGATGATGTCCGTGACATAGACTGGAATGTTACTGCCAGATTTGGTAAGCCCTTTGTGAAGGTCTTTGAAGAGGAACGTGAACTGACGGTGATGCTGCTGGTGGATGTGTCTGGCTCTTTGGACTTTGGCACCCAGCGGCAATCGAAGCGTGACCTGCTCACTGAAATCGCTGCCACCCTGGCGTTTTCTGCTATCCAGAACAATGACAAGATTGGAGTCATCTTCTTCTCTGACAAGGTGGAGAAGTTCATCCCTCCCAAGAAGGGTAGAAAGCACATCCTGTTCATCATCAGGGAACTGCTCACCTTCCAGCCGGAAAGCAACAAGACAGATGTGGGTCAGGCTGTGGAGTTCATGACCAATGCCATCAAAAAGCGTTGCACGGTCTTTCTGCTGAGCGACTTCTTCGACCAGAAAGACTACTCCAGTCAGTTGACTATTGCCAACAGCCGTCATGATGTGGTGGCTTTGCAGATTTATGACCGTAGGATGGTGGAATTGCCAGATGTGGGCATTGTAAAGATGCTGGATGCAGAGACAGGAAAGTCCACTTTTGTTGACACCTCTTCCAGCGCTGTGCGACGTGCCCATCATGAATGGTGGGTGAGTCATCAGGCATGGCTGAAGAAGGCTTTCACCAAGTCTAACATCGACAATATCTCAGTGAGAACGGATGAGGACTATGTGAAGGCTTTGATGAATTTGTTCAGAAGGAGGGCGTGATAGTTGAATGTTGACAGTTGATAGTTTGGTGTTTTGAAATGAAAAGCTTTAAATGTTATATATTCTTGTCAATCTGTTGCTTGATGTGTTTTGTCAAAGCAGAAGCACAAGTAACGGTTGATGCCAAATTGGATTCGGCAGGCATCTTTATTGGTCAGCGGATAGGTATGACTTTGGAAGTGAGTGCAGATGCTAAATCCAATGTGGAACTGCCAGAATGGGACTCTTTGGCTCAGGTGGCTCCAGGCATAGAATTTGTCAGAGCAGAGCAGACCGATACCAGTATGCTGAATGACGGCAAGCGGATAATGCTCTCCCGTCGTTACTACTTCACTTCTTTTGATTCGGCATTGTATCTGATGCCTGAAATGGACGTGAAGGTGGATGGCAAGGACTATTACTCAAAGAAATTGGCGCTGAAGGTGGTGACATTCGATATAGACACCCTTCATGCTGACAGTATCTTCGGCATCAAGGAAGAACTGGCGCCGCCTTTTGACTGGGCTGAATGGCGTGAGGTCATTTGGTTTTGTGTCTTGGCTCTCCTGATAGGTGGTCTGCTGGGCTATGTGATTTATCGTTTGAAGACCAACAAGCCAATCATCCGTAGAATCCGCAACAAGAAACGTCAGCCTCCCCACAAGGTGGCCATGCAGAAGATTGAGCAGATCAAGGAGGAGAAGATGTGGCAGAGTGAGGACTCGAAGGAGTACTACACGCAGTTGACAGACACCCTGCGCAACTACATCAAGGAGCGTTATGGTTTCAATGCCATGGAGATGACCTCTTATGAGATTATCCAGAAGTTGCAGGAAGTGAATGATGAGGATGCCATCAATGAACTGCGTGAGCTCTTCCAGACAGCCGACTTGGTGAAGTTTGCCAAGTACAGCACCCTCATCAATGAGAATGACCGCAACTTGGTGAGTGCCATTGAGTATATCAACCAGACAAAGTTGGAAGAGCCTGAGCAGAAGCCGCAGCCAGAAGTGATTGTGGTGGAGGAGAGACGCTCCAAGATAGCCAAATGGACACTCATTGGCTCGATTGTGCTGGCTGGTCTGGTACTCATAGGGGTGCTGATATTTATAGGTTACAGAATTTATATGTTGACTTTGTAGGGTTGATAGTTTAGAGTTTAGAGATTAGAGATAATATAAGATGGAATTTAAGAATCCGTTATTCTTCCTGTTGCTGTTGGTGCTAGTGCCCTATATCGTGTGGTATGTCATGCGGTTCAAGCAGAGCCTCCCATCGCTGAAGGTGCCTGACACTACCAAGTATGTGAAGGTGCCCAAGACATTCCGTCTCTATCTGATGCATGTGCCCTTTCTGTTGAGGCTCATCCTGATGACATTGGTGGTGTGCATTCTGGCGCGTCCGCAGAGCAAGCACTCATGGAGCAACACCGATGTGGAGGGCATTGACATCATGTTGGCTGTCGATGTGTCCACTTCCATGTTGGCACAGGACTTCAAGCCCAATCGTGTGGAGGCACTGAAGGAGATCGCCCAGCGTTTCATAGAGAAGCGTCCCAATGACAATATGGGTCTGACGATGTTTGCTGGTGAGGCATATACGCAATGTCCACTGACCACAGACCATGCTGTGCTGATGAATCTCTATAACAGCGTGGATTGCAATATGGCCATGCGTGGAGTTATTGATGACGGTACTGCCATTGGTGATGGCATCATGAACGCCATCCTGCGACTGAAAGAGAGTCAGGCCAAATCAAAAGTGATCATCCTCCTGACTGATGGTGTGAACAATTCTGGCAACATCTCCCCGCAGACAGCGGCAGAGATTGCCAAAAAATATGGCATCAGAATCTATTCCATCGGCATCGGCAAGAACGGAATGGCTCCTTATCCCCTGCCTACAGGTGGCACAGTCATGCTGCCAGTGGAGATTGATGAGCAGACCATGACCAAGATATCCACAGAGACTGGCGGTCAGTATTTCCGTGCTCAGAAGAATGCGGAACTGGATGCCATCTATCAGGACATCGACAAGATGGAACGCACCAAGTTTAATGTCAAGCAGTTCAGCCGACGTGGAGAACTGTATCAGCCCTTTGCCTTGGCTGCCTTGGTGGTGTTGCTGCTGGAGATTCTGTTGAGAACGGTGGTGTTGAAGAGATTGCCTTAAAAAAGAAGATTATGTTTAGATTTGCAAGTCCATTATATTTATATCTGCTGATACTCATCCCTGTATTCACAGCTATCTATATGTTGGTGCAGTACAGGATGAAGAAGCAAATCAAGGTGTTTGGCGACCCGGAACTGATGAAGAGCCTGATGCCTGATGTCTCTCCCATGCGTCGTCATGTGAAGTTTGCGCTGATGATGTTGGCTTTGGGACTGTTGGCAGTGGTCTTGGCTCGTCCTCAGTTTGGCACAAGAAACGAGGAAGTGAAACGCTCTGGCATTGAAGTGGCCATTGCTGTCGATGTGTCCAACTCCATGCTCTGTCAGGATGTGAGCCCCAGCCGATTGGACAAGTCGAAGATGATAGTCAGCAAACTCATTGAGCAGTTTGACGAGGACAAGGTGGGGCTTGTGGCCTTTGCAGGTAGTGCCATCACATTGCTGCCCATGACCAGCGACTATGTGTCAGCCAAGATGTTTCTTGACCAGCTCAATCCAGCCACCATCTCCATCCAGGGAACGAATGTGGCAGATGCCATCACAAGGGCTACGGCAGGGTTCTCGAAGAAAGAGGATAAGAATGTGGGACGTGCCTTGATTCTCATCACTGATGCTGAAGACAATGAGTCTGGAGCCATCGAAGCCGCCAAGGAGGCAAGGGATGAAGGCATCCAAATCTTTGTCCTGTCGGTGGGAACGACACAGGGTGGCCCCATCCCTATGAGTGATGGAACCTACAAGCGTGACCAGGCAGGCAATGTTGTGACCACTAAACTGAATGAGCAGATAGGCAAGAACATTGCTCAGGCTGGTGGCGGCATGTATGTGCATGTGGACCAGACCAACCTGGCTCAGTCACTCTTGGAGAAGGAAATAGAGAAGATGCAGAAGGAGGACATCTCGCAGTCGATGTATTCCGAATATGACGAGCAGTTTGTGGCAGTGGCCTTGCTGCTGTTCATCGTGCTCGTGGTTGAGTTCTGCATTATGGAGAGAAAGAATCATGTGTTCACGAAATTCAAACTATTCAAGGAAAAATAGGAGGACTGAAACAGATATGAGAAGGATATTATTACTTTTGGTGTTTAGTTTTCCGTTCATGATGGCGATGGCTCAGAGTGCGCGTGACTTCATCCGTATGGGCAACAGGGCTTATCGGGAGAAGCAATATGACAAGGCTGAGACGATGTATCTGAAGTCGATAGCCAAAGACCCCACCTTTGAGGGTTATTACAATTTGGGCAATGCCTACGTGATGCAGATGAAGGACTCGACAGCCTTTGACAACTACATGAAGGCTGACTCCATCGGCACGAATGACCCTTTGCGCAAGGCCAAGAACTATCACAACATGGGCAACATCTGGTATGCTCAGGGCATGGCAGCCACACATCAGCAGGGTGGCAATGCGGTGGGTGCTTTCCAGCGGGCCATCGAGTACTACAAGAGTTCCCTGCGTTGTAATCCTGATGACAATGAGACCCGCTACAATCTGGCGATGGCTCAGCATCAGTTGAAGAAGAATCAGGATCAGCAGCAGAATGGGAATGACAAGAACCAAGACCAGCAGGACAAGGATAAGCAGCAACAGCAGCAGAAGCAAGACCAGCAAAAGCAGGACGAGCAGAAGAAGGAGGAGGATAAGCAAAAACAACAGCAGCAGCCTCAGCCGAAGAAGGACGAAATGAGCGACCAGGCTGCTGAACAGCTCCTTAACTCTGCCCAGCAGGATGAGAAGGGTGTGCAGCGCAAGATTAACAAGAATCAGAATTATAAGCGTCGCAGTTTAGAGAAGGATTGGTAGGTCTTGGTTGAGGGCTTAGGGCTTAGAGTTGAGGGTTTAGGGCTTAGGGTTTAGAGCTTAGAGCTTTTGGTTTAGGGTATAGAGTTTAGCGTTTAAAGTAGAGATGAAACGGCTATTATACATATTAATATTAATAGGCATCTCCGTCAGCGTCATGGCTGAGGAGGTGTCGTTGCGTGTCTCAGCACCTTCCACGGTGGAGGCGGGAGGCAAGTTCAGGGTGCAGTTCACCGTCAACACGCAGAATGTGTCGGGCTTCAGCGCTCCCGACTTCAAGGGTTTTGAGGTCATCTACGGTCCAGCCACCTCTTCGCAGAG
>CADCQH010000137.1 GCA_902803605.1 uncultured Bacteroidales bacterium
AAGCCCCTGCGCTTCCAACTTGGGCACCGACTTCGGAATCAACCTGCAGTGCGCTTGGGGAAGGTTGGGGCTATGCTTTTTTGTCTATTGTGGTGGCAAAGTTAGTGTTTTTGTATTATTTAGTTGTATGTTTCATGAAAAAACTTTAATTTTGTGGCGAATTTTAACATTAAACGATACTTTTATGGTATTTACGGAACGTGCATACCCCATTTTTGAGCAGGTGATCAAGGACTATCATGTGCATGACAATATTGACCAGCCCATGGTGAATCCATACAAGGAGGGAACGATAGAGTATGATCTTTATACGAAGAATTGGATTGATACGGTACAATGGCACTTTGAGGACATCATCCGTGATCCGCAGATAGATCCTGCGGAGGCATTGGTGCTGAAACGTCGCATAGACAAGAGCAATCAAGACAGGACGGATTTGGTGGAAAGGATTGACTCTTGGTTTTGGACAAAGTATAAGGATACGCCAGTGCAATCAGATGCTACAATTAACACGGAAAGTCCTGCGTGGGCTGTGGACAGACTATCTATTCTGGCATTGAAGATTTACCACATGAGGGAACAAGTGGAGCGTGAAGATGCCACAGCAGAACATAAGGCCACGTGTCAAAAGAAACTGGATGTGCTATTGGAGCAGCGCAAAGACCTCTCGACAGCTATAGACCAATTGCTGGAAGACATTGAAGCAGGGAGGAAATATATGAAGGTGTACAAGCAGATGAAGATGTACAACGATCCTGAAACGAACCCCATCTTGTATAAAAAATGAAACTTGGTTTCGACGCAAAACGTCTCTATAACAATTTCACAGGGTTAGGAAACCATAGCCGGACAACAATAGACATCTTGACGGCTGAGTTTCCGGATAATGAGTATTGGCTCTATACGCCCAAGGTGAGGTTGGTGGGGGCGACATTGCCTTACATGGCCAAGAAGAATTGTCATACAGTGACTCCAAAGGGTGTGATGAGAGGAGGGGCGTGGCGCACTTATGGATTGGTGAACGAGATGAAGCGGGATGGGATTGAAGTCTTCCATGGACTGAGCAACGAGATGCCAGTGGGTCTGTTCCATTCGGGTATTGCGTCAGTGGTGACGATTCATGATGTGGCGTTCAGAACCTTTCCCGACATGTACCATTGGCACGATCGCAAAATATATGATATGAAATGGCAATATGCCTGCAATCATGCCGATAGGATTATCTGTATCAGCGAATGTACGAAGCAGGATGTGCTGGAGTTCTACAATGTGCCCGAACGGAAGGTGGAGGTGGTGTATCAGCCAGTGAATCCCATCTACTACACACCGATTGCGAAGTCCGACTCACAGCCCTATATGCTTTATGTGGGCAGTATCAATTCAAGAAAGAACCTTTTGGGCGTTGTAAAGGCTATGGAACTGATGCCAAAGGACTTGCAGATGAAATTGGTGGTGGCAGGCGGCGGCGGTTCGTACAAGCAGAAGGTAAAGGAATACATCGCTCAGCGAGGAATGGACGACCTCTTCGTATGGCCTGAGATGGTAGGAACCAATGAACTACAGCGACTTTATACGAATGCACAACTGTTTATCTACCCCTCTTTCTATGAAGGGTTCGGACTGCCGGTCGTGGAGGCGCAACTGTGTGGTTGTCCTGTGGTGACAAGTAATGTGAGCAGCCTGCCAGAAGCAGGAGGTCCTTGGGCTCAAAAAGCAGACCCTGACAGTCCAGAGGATATCTGTGACAAAATGGTGAAATTGTTGACTGATACGGAACTGAGGCAGCAGACTATTGAGGAGGGAAGAAAATACGCAGTCGAAACATTTAATCCTCAAAAGTTGGCAAGGCAACTGATGGGGGTCTATGAGAAAGTTAGAAACTAAAAAAGCAACTGTTAACTTAAAAGAAATATGGCAAAGACCGTCTATTTGGGAATGATTGGTGACATCATGCACCCAGGACTCATTAATATCATCAATGAGGGTGCCAAGTATGGTGACTTGATGATTGGCTTGTTTACGGACAGGGCAATTGCAACGCATAAGCGCATTCCACATCTGACCTATGAGCAAAGAAAAACGGTGATTGAGAACATTAAGGGTGTCAGCCAGGTGGTGCCTCAGGAAGAGTGGAGCTATGTGGAGAACCTGAAAAAGTACAAGCCGGACTACATCATTCATGGCGACGATTGGAAAACGGGCTCTGACAGCGAAATCAGAGAGGAGGTGATAGAGGTGATGAAACAATGGGGCGGTCAGGTCATTGAGATACCTTATACACAGGGTATCAATTCATCGGCTCTGGCAGAGGAAATCAAAAGCATCGGAACCACACCTGAAGTGAGGATGAAATCGTTGAGAAGGCTGATTGCTGCCAAGCCGATTGTGAGGATTCTGGAGGCACACGATGGCCTGAGCGGACTTATCATCGAGAATCTGCAATTTGAGCAGGGTGGGGTGATGGAGTCATTTGACGGCATGTGGTCAAGTTCGCTGACGGACTCTACATCGAAAGGCAAACCAGATATTGAGGCTGTTGATTTGACGACCCGTATGCAGGACTTGACGAA
This sequence comes from uncultured Bacteroidales bacterium, assembly GCA_902803605.1. GTDB lineage: Bacteria > Bacteroidota > Bacteroidia > Bacteroidales > Bacteroidaceae > Minthosoma. The sequence continues at coordinate 2,571 of CADCQH010000137.1, forward strand.
TATTCTGGAATGTACGACCAAGCCTATTATCTATGACGGCGACACGGGGGGCAAACTGGAACACTTTGTCTTCACGGTGAGAACGCTGGAGCGTAACGGAATTTCAGCCGTTATCATTGAGGACAAGATTGGACTGAAGAAGAACTCACTGTTTGGTACGGATGCCATTCAGACGCAGGACACGATAGAGAATTTCTGCAACAAGATCAAGGCGGGCAAAAATGCACAGGTGACAAAGGACTTTATGATTATTGCCCGTGTAGAGAGTCTGATTGCAGGCAAGCCTGTGGCAGATGCTTTGGAGAGAGCCTTTGCCTACGTAGAGGCTGGTGCCGATGGTGTGATGATTCACAGTAAGGAGAAGACGGGTGCTGACATCAAGGAGTTTTGCACAGAGTTCAGGAAGAAGCATACGAAGGTGCCCATCGTGATTGTGCCGACCACCTATGACCAGTTCCGTACGGAGGACTTTGAACAGTGGGGCGTGAATATTGTGATTTATGCCAACCACATGCTTCGTGCTGCTTACCCAGCCATGATGAAAGTGGCACGTTCCATCTTGGAAAACCATCGTGCACAGGAGGCACGTGACCTCTGTATGCCCATCAAGGAAATATTGGAGTTGATACCTGGGACGAAGTAGTTAAGAGTTTAGGGTTTAGAGTTAAGAGTTTAGAGTAGAAGTACGATATGATAAAGCCGAAATATTTTGTAGAGTCGCTGGCTAAGGCTGGCATTGACTTCTTTGCTGGAGTGCCAGACTCATTGCTGAAGAACATTTGTGCATATCTGACAGACAATGCACCCAAGGAGAAGAACATCATTGCAGCCAATGAAGGGGCGGCTGTCGGTCTGGCGGCTGGACACTATCTGGCCTCAGGGCAGATTCCTGTGGTGTATATGCAGAACTCTGGTTTAGGCAATACGGTGAATCCGTTGATGTCGCTGACCGATGAAGATGTGTATAACATTCCCGTCCTTTTGCTGGTGGGTTGGCGAGGTGAACCAGGTAAGCATGATGAACCACAGCACGTGAAGCAGGGTAAGGTGACCATTCCCCTGTTGGATGCGATGGGCATCAAGAATGCAATAATGGCGACGGAAGAGTCGGATTTGGCTCAGCAACTGGATGACGCCATTGCCTATATGAAAGAGACCAAACGAGCCTTTGCCTTTGTGATTCAGAAAGGAACGTTCGATGAATACAAACTGCAGTCGGTTGCAGCATCAGGGCTGACCGTGAGTCGTGAGGAGGCGATTCAGGCGGTGGCTGGCAGCATAGAAGAAGACGCCGTCATTGTGTCCACGACAGGTATGATCTCAAGAGAACTCTTTGAGTATCGTGCCAACAACGGAATGGGACACGACCGTGATTTCCTCACGGTGGGTTCGATGGGACACGCTTCACAGATAGCCCTCGGCATTGCTTTGGAACAACCCGAAAGACCTGTTTATTGCTTTGATGGTGATGGAGCGACAATTATGCATATGGGTTCACTTGGTATTGTGGGAGACATGGGGGTAAAGAACTATACCCATGTGGTATTCAACAATGGAGCTCACGATTCAGTAGGCGGTCAGCCAACCGTGGGACTGCGCATTAACATTCCTGTTGTCGCTTCTGCATGTGGCTATAAGTCTGTGAAGTCAGTAGACAGCATCGAGGACTTGAAAGTAGCCTTGAAGGAAAAGGGTGACAGTCCGCGACTCATAGAGGTGAAAGTGAGGAAGGGAGCACGTAAGGACTTGGGAAGACCTACCACCACGCCCATCGAGAACAAAGAGGCACTGATGGCGTTTCTTAAACAGTAGAGTGGTCAATGATAAATAATAATAACGAAAGACGCCCGGCGTGTGGGCCGGTAAAGACTGCAGTAATCATGGCAGCAGGCTTAGGTACCCGTTTCGGCAAGATGACGGAAACGGTGCCTAAGGGTTTTGTGGAATGCGGTGGTGTCTCGATGGTGGAACGCAGCATCCAGACGCTCCTTGCCTGTGGCATTCAGCGTATCATCATCGGCACAGGCTATCTGAAAGAGAAGTATGAGGCATTGAGGGAGATTTATCCACAGATAGAGTGTGTGTTCTCACCCAGATATGCTGAGACGAACAGCATGTACACGTTGTGGAATTGTCGTGAGGTGATTGGTGATGACGATTTCCTTCTGTTGGAGAGCGACTTGGTGTATGAACAGAAAGCCATCACGTCTCTGCTCGAATGTCCTGAACCTGATATCATGCTCATCACTCCTGTGACGAAGTTCCAGGATCAGTATTATGTGGAATATGGGGCAGGCAACCGCCTGACACGATGCTCGACCGTAGAGACGGAACTGGATGCGAAGGGAGAATTGGTAGGTATCCATAAACTCTCTAACAAGTTCTATCGTGCCATGTGCGAGGACTACGCCAGGAAGGTTGAAGAGAAGCCGAAGCTGGGTTATGAATATGAATTGCTCACTATGTCGCAAGAAATCATGAAGGTGTATGTGCTGCGAGTGGAAGGTCTGAAGTGGTATGAGATTGACGATGTGGACGACCTCAACTATGCAGAGGAACACATACTGCCATACCTTTAATATATATAACTCAACTTTCGGAAGTGACGAAGTTAATGGAGTTAACGAAGTTAACGACGATACCTGGCAGTGAGAAAAACATCAGCATGACA
>CADCQH010000138.1 GCA_902803605.1 uncultured Bacteroidales bacterium
CGATTTTCTCTCTCTTTCTACTATATATTGGTAAATTGATTTTTATTGGTTTGGGACTGCTCTTCGTGAGAAAAGCAGTCCTTTTTGTCTATAGAAGCCACGCAATTTAGTTTTTTTCACTTTTCACTCATTACTTTTCACTTTTTATCCGTATCTTTGCATTCGAAATACCAATTAATAACACTAACATTATGAAAATCTTATTCATTTCATTGTTTTTTGTTTGCGTACAAATGAGTTTCGCACAGGATTCTTCAACTTCCCGTAGGGGTTTGAAGGGAGTGTACGATAAGGTGACCACGTTCTTTGATTCCACTCGAGTAAGAGGTTTTGATCCACGTTACATAGAGATGCCTAAGCAGCCGTGGTCGGTGATGGTGCAGAATGCTTACGAGCAGACCGACCTGAAAATGAATTCCACGATGGACGGAAGCCAATTCCCCCAGGCCGAACCTGGTGAGGGCATCAATTGGAATCCCCGCATCTTGACCAAGGTGAGCACATCGGTAGGTGCATGGGTGGGTTACCGCGGACATGGCATCGGTTATGCTGTCAATATAGGTGGTGACAAGGGAACCAGTCTCACGCTCACATCCACGGGCAGGTTCTACAGCCTGAATTTCCGTTACCATACTTTCAAGACAGACAAACCAGAGGTGAACATGAAGCTTCATTACAGGGATGAGGATACTGGAGAGATGAGTGCAGGGGATTACACGGACACCTACGATTTGTCGAGTCCCATCAAGGCGCGTACCATCTATCTGAATGGCTTCTACATCTTCAACAACAAGCACTTCTCCTATGCTGCAGCGCGTCGTCAGGCAGTCATCCAGAAGCGTTCAGCAGGTTCGCCCATTGTGGGATTGTCGTTCTTCCATTCCAAATATTCCTATGCCGACAACCAGAATGCCGACTTTGTCATGATGATGAGCAAGGTGGGTTGCATCAAGCAGTGGCAGACAAGTGTGAGTGCTGGTTATTCCTACAACTGGGTGCCGGCAAAGGGATGGCTCATCAATGCTACCGTCCTTCCTTCTTTGGCTTTCTCTGACGAAATCAAGGTGTCGCTTTACGATTCTCCATTCTCCAGAAAGGTTTTTGCCGCCAGTGAGGATGGCGACGAGAGGTATGTGAACTACAAGAAACTCTGGATTCCCCAGGAGAAACTGTCGGAACTGGGAGATGATCCCGATAAGATTTGCCGATATATAGACGACAACAGAGAGGCGCTGAACTACTGCGATCCCTACGACTACGATTGGTATTATGCCTATCTGTCCTCAGACAAAGACCTCACGCTCGAACCGATGGGCACCCAGAGCCGTCATGGTCGGGTGAGCGTCAACTTCGATGCCCGTGCCACTGTTGCCTATCAGTGGAGCCGTTACTTCGTCAGTGCCTACGCACAGTTCGACACCTTCAGCTACCGCTACAAGACAGGACATGGACACATCAACGACTGGAGTGCCAAGGCATCCTTCGGTGTGAGATTTTAATAGTAATCAAATCATACAAATCATACAAATCACGCGTAATCACGCGTAATCATGCGTAGTCATGCGTAATCACGCAAATCGCGCATAATCGTACAAATCATGACAATAGAAGAAAAACTTATAGCAGCCGTGCAGACGGCGGTCAAGTCGCTCTACGGTGTGGAGGCAACCGCCCAGCAGGTGCAGTTGCAGAAAACCCGTGAGGAATTTGAGGGACACCTCACCGTGGTCGTGTTCCCCTTTGTGAAAGCGGCTCGTAAAAGCCCGGAGATGGTGGGCAATGACATAGGTCAGTACCTCGTAGAGAATGTGAGTGACGTGGTGGCAAGGTTCAACGTGGTGAAGGGTTTCCTGAACCTGGTCATCAGCGATGCCCCGTGGATTTCCCTGCTCAACAACATCAATGCCGACGAAAAATTTGGCTTCACGCCCGTCACGGACAAGAGCCCGCTGGTGATGATAGAATACTCATCGCCCAACACCAACAAGCCCCTCCACCTCGGTCATGTGCGCAACAACCTCTTGGGTTCTGCGCTGGCACGTATCGTCGAGGCGAACGGCAACAAGGTGGTGAAGACCAACATCGTCAACGACCGAGGCATCCACATCTGCAAGTCCATGCTCGCATGGCTCAAGTGGGGCAATGGCGAAACGCCCGAATCTTCTGGCAAGAAGGGTGACCACCTCATCGGCGATTACTATGTGGCATTCGACAAGCACTACCGCGAGCAGGTCAAGGAACTGGTCGCGCAGGGCATGGACGAAGAAACGGCCAAGCAGGAAGCCCCCCTCATCAAGGAAGCCCACGAGATGCTCGTCAAGTGGGAGCACAACGACTCCGAGGTGCGCAAGCTCTGGAAGCAGATGAACGAGTGGGTCTATGCCGGCTTCGACGAGACCTACAAGATGATGGGCGTGAGCTTTGACAAGATATATTACGAGTCAGATACCTACCTCGAAGGCAAGGAGAAAGTCATCGAAGGTCTGGAGAAGGGACTTTTCTATCGCCGTGACGACGGTTCCGTATGGGCTGACCTCACAGGCGAAGGGCTTGACGAGAAACTCCTTCTGCGCTCTGACGGCACGTCCGTCTATATGACTCAGGACATCGGCACCGCCAAGCTCCGTTTCCAGGACTACTCCATCGACAAGATGATATATGTCGTGGGCAACGAGCAGAACTACCACTTCCAGGTGCTCTCCATCCTGCTCGACAAGCTCGGCTTCAAATGGGGCAAGGACCTCGTCCACTTCTCCTACGGAATGGTGGAACTTCCCAACGGAAAGATGAAGAGCCGCGAAGGCACCGTGGTCGATGCCGACGACCTCATGGCAGCCATGATAGCTGATGCCTACGAAGCTAGCAAGGAGCGTGTCAAGCAGACCGAGATGCCCGAAGACGAAGCCCGCGAGGTGGCCCGCAAGGTGGGACTTGGAGCACTCAAATACTTCATCCTCAAAGTCGATGCCCGCAAGAACATGCTCTTCAACCCCGAAGAGTCCATC